>DMNP01000226.1 GCA_003452695.1 Eggerthellaceae bacterium | reverse complement strand
TAGGGCAGCACGCCCATGCGCGTCTTCTTCGTGGTGGTGAAGGTGCCGCCGTAGCTTATCTTCGTGCCGGCCGGATACGACTTTATGGTCTGCACGGCTGTCTTCAGCGACATGACCGGCTGCAGTCCCAGCTCGTGTGCGAAATCACCGTATCCGTACAGCAGAAGACCGGGGCGCACCATGTCCAGATGAGTCCACGGATAGCGCGCCGTGGCACCGGTGTTGGCGCAATGCCGCAGGGCAAACGTTTTGCCCCAGGCCTGCTCAACGGCGTCTATCACCTCTTTGAACAGGCGGTACTGGTGTTCGGTGTAGGCAAGCGCGTCGTCGCCTTCCTCGTCGGACATGGCGAAATGGGTGAAGATGCCCTCGGGCGCGAGACCTGGCATGTTGCAGGCGTCCACGATGCCCTGGATGCCCCGTTCGAAGTGGTCGGCTTCGCACAGGTAGCCCAAGCGCGACATGCCCGTGTCCACCTTTATATGCACCTTCAGGTTTCTGCCCAGGCGCGCTGCCTCCTCCGAATAGTTCCGCGCCTTGGCCTCGCAGGTGACCGCTTGGGTAATGTCGTGGTCTATAAGCTTTTCCACTTGGTCCTTGGGCGTGTGGCCCAAAATGAGGATAGGCATGGAAATGCCGTTGTGGCGCAATTCTATGGCTTCGTCGGCGCTGCTCACGGCCAGGTAGTCGGCGCCTAGTTCCTGCAGCCGCTTGCTCACGCGCACCGACCCGTGCCCGTAGGCGTCTGCCTTCACGATGCCCATGAACTTCACGTCCTCGCCAACGTGAGCCTTCAGTGCGCGATAGTTGTGTGCGAGCGTGTCCAGGTCGATAATCGCCCAGGTTCTTCTCAGGTCGGATGCCACGTTTGCCACCTTCCGCCTTCCGCAATCTCGTTGCCGCCTATGGTACTGCAATCCGAAGCGCCGCGCGACACGTCCCGAGCGAAACACGGTATCCGATTCCGTGTTTCGTTTGGCCATGGCCCTATTAGGGCGCGGATGTGGAAAAGGGTCAGACCCTTTTCCACATCGCGTACGCCATCGGCGCAGCGCGGAGATTCGTCCCGTGCGCTGGCCTGGACGGACAGGTTCGGGCCAGTGTGAATGGTGTTTCGCTCGGCTCTGAAAACACTAGCCGCACCGAAGGGGCGGTCCTTCGGTGCGGCTCTTGCGCACTGTTCCCTGTGGGGAGGGGTGGGGCTAGCCTAGTTGCCCACTCGCTTGCTTGCTAGCGGCTGCGCCTGCGGGCGAACACTGCCACGCCGAGCCCGGCAATTGCAACAAGGCCAAGCGCCCAGGGGATGGCCTGGTCGCCCGTGCTGGGCACAGAGCCCTTTGTGGGCGTCGTCGAAGACGGCGTGCTCGGGGAGGGCTTTGTCGGGGTGGGCGTCGGAGTCGGATTCGGCTTCGTCGGATCGGGCTTGGGGACCAGATTCGCCTTCTTCACCCACTGCGCCACGAGCGTGACCTTGCTGTCGGGCCCTTGCTCCCGCAGGTAATTCATGAAATCCCGCGGGTCGCTGAAGAGAAGGTCGTTGCCGTCGGCGTCCTTCAGGTACTTGCCGTCTTCGCCCTTGGCCTTGAAGCCCACGAAGTCGTAGCCGTCGCGCGTGAAGCTGTTGCGCTTCGATTCCGCGGTGCTGTCGTCGCTGGTGAACTTCTGGTCGGTCATCGTGCCCACACCGCCGTTGGCGTCGTAGGTTATGGTGTATTTCCATGGCTTCCATGTGGCCTTGTAGGTAACGTTGCCGTCGTCGTCCACTTCGCGGTCCCATCCGTCGAAGTCGTAGCCGTCGCGCGTCGGATTGCCAGGTGCCGAAGGCTCGGTGCGGTCGTCGTTGAACGGCAGCCAATCCTGTATTACGCGTCCCGTTGCCGGGTCGATGTAGGTAACCTCCGGCAGCTTCTCGTACAACGGCGTGAACACGACGTTGCCGGTTACCACCACGCTCTTCGGATCGTCGGTCTTGCCGGTTTCAACCGTGCCGTCCTTCTTGGTAATGGTGTAGGTGTATGTTCCCGTGAACTTGTAGCCATCGTCGGGCGTGACGGTGTTGCCGCCGCGCACCTTTTCGCCGTAGGGCACGCCTGTCTGGTCGCCCTTGCCGTCGCTCTTGCCGTTCGAACCGTTCTTGTATACGACCGTGTAGGAGTCTTTCTTGTATACGATTTCGTCGGTTATGTCGTCGCTGTCGCCCGTAACCGTTTCGCCCGTGCTCTTCGGCTTATGGGGGGTGTATCCCGCGACGTCGGGTGCATTCCAGTCTTCGAAGGTCTTCTTGCCCCAGGCGGGCCAGGTAATCTCGCCGGTGTCGGGGTTAACCGTGCCCTCGCGCTCGAACTTCAGCGTTTGGGTGGTAACAAGCGGGTTGCCCTTGGAATCCAGCACGGGGCTGCCGTCCTCGTATACGTGCGTAATCGTCTTGGTAACGGTGCTTGCCTCAGTATTCTCGATGCTGGTGGGAGTGTAGGTTCCCGTGGCCGTTTCGCCCAGGGTGTCGGTAGCGCGCACCGTGGCAGGCGTGGGCGTGCCCACGAAGTCGGGGTCGGGCGTGTACGTTACTTTGCCCGTCTCGGTGTCTATCGTATAGCTGCCCACTTCCTTTCCGTCCGCATCGTAGGCGGGAAGCTTCTTCACCACTTTGCCGTCTTTGTCCACCAGCTCGTACTTCTCGATAGTGCCCGTGCCCTTGGTGAAGGGGGGCGTGCCCGTTTGCACGGCGCCCTTTGGCCCAAACGACGTCTTGTGCGACCCTGCGGGCGGGTTCGGCGAATACACCACCGTAACGTCCTTCACCTTGTCTATTTGGTCGTACGTAAGCTTGTCGAAGCCGGGCACCAGTTCGCTCGAGGGGTTCCAGCCTTCTATCTCGGGGCTTTCCACATCGTCTAGCGTGCTCTTGGTCAGCTTCCAGTCGCCCCAGACGGGCTCGTGCGTTTCGGGATCGAGCCCCGTTGCCGTGCGCGTGAACGTGGTCGATTGGGGAACATCGGGTGCCGCCGTGGATCCGTCGGTCGAATAGATGTAGTGAATGGTGCGCGACACGGTGTCGGTCTCGGTGTCGTCGACCACGTGCGGCTGGTACTTCGCGTCCGTGGTGAAGCCGTTCCCGTCGGTGGCATGCAGCTTGGCCGGCGCCGGGTCGCCCACGAAGTCGTCGTTGGGCTTGAAGGTTACGGTGCCGTTGTCGTTCAGGGTGTAGGTGCCAATCTTGTCGCCATGTTCGTCGAGCGCATCGACCGTCTTCGCGTTGGTGGGCTTGTTCGTTTTCGGGTCGATGAACTGAATCGTTTCGATGTCGGCCGTGCCCTTTTCAAACGATGGCGTGCCGGTTTGCTGCTGGCCCCTCAGGCCCCAGGTTTCATCGTCGACCGGCGTGGGCGGCCGTTGCGTGTTGGTTATGCTGCCCTGGTCGAGCGCCTTGTCGGTGGCATCGCCGCCGTAGACCGGCGCCTCGTAGTTGGCAAGCTTGGTTTCCTTCACGCTGTACACGGCCTTGCGCACGCCTTCTGCGCTCCCGACGTACTTGGGAATGTTGTGCCACGTGAAGGTGGTGGTCACCTTGCCGTCCGTGCTCGTGCCGTTCTTGGTTTCCAAGATTCCCACTTCGGCGTCGCCGGTCTTCACGTACGGCTCGGCGGCCGCGGGCTGCAGCTTGAGATTGCCGCTGTCGGCAACTTTCACGTCGTTTTCGAAGAGGGTGTAGGCGTCCTTCAACTTGGCGGCATCGCCGTCGCCGTGTTCTGTGGCAGGCGCATCGTCCCAGATCTTCACCACCGTGAAGTCGCCGAGCGCAAGCTCGTTTGTCAGCTCGCCCCGATAAGTATCCACTTCCACCTTGTCGGCGCCTTGGCCCACCTCGGTTTTCAGGTCCTTGTCCATCTTGCTCCAAGCAACCTCGTCGGCGCTTGCAGTGTATCCGACCAGGCCTGCTGCTTCCTTGTCCTTTTCAACGAGCATCGTTCCCGCTGCATCCAGCGTCTCGCGCACGGTGTACTGCACGACCGCGCCGTTCGGGGTGGTCTTCACGAGCTCGTTCACCCAATAGGTAATGCCGTTGCTGGCAGGATAGGATCCGTCGTCTGCTTGGGTGTAGGTAATGCGCTGGCCGCTTGCATCCTGCAGGGGGATGTCGGCCAGCTTCGCAACCACTTGGACGTTTTCCTGGCCGGCATCGTAGGGATTCTTATCGCCCCACGTAACCGACTGCTTCTTGGCCGTATCCGCCACAAGCTGCTGCGGGGGCAAGACGTCTCTTCGTGTTACCTTGCCCACCGTGGCGTCGATGTGCAGCCAGATGGCCTGGCGCGTGCCGAACGCGTTTTCGAAGTCCTCCCAGACTTTCTCGCCCTTCACGATTACGGAAGGCGCGTTGGCAATTTCGCCGCCATAGGTGTTTTCGTCGGTGTTGCCCGCGTCTGCCGAGAACACCGACATGAAGGCGTTCTTCGTCCGGTTGGTCTGCTGGATGAGCTGGACGGCATCCGCGTAGTCTTTCACCGATGCCTGCGCCCAGGTGTGGGCTCCGTAATAGTCCGGATCGGGCACCACGCCCGGTGCTTCTGCGTTCGCGTTGTCGTAGGTTTCCTTCGACCAGCCCGGCGCCTCCTCCGTTACGAACCAGTAGTCGCGCTCCACGTGGTTCCAGTTGTGTGCGGCCGGTTCGCTTTCGATGGGCAGGGCCGGCCATCCCAGTGCGTCCACGCCCTGTGCAGGGTACTTCACCTTCCATACGATGTTGCCGGGCGAAATGTCGTTGTCCTTTCCGAGAACCGTCACATAGCCGCCCTCGGTGTACTCGTCGCTGCCGTCTATGGCGAACTCCTGCGCAGCCGATGCGAGGTTAACGCCGAATTGGACGGTCACGGGGTATGCCGTGCCGTCCGTTGCCACGAAGGAGTTACCGCGCAGAACGTAGGGCAACGTGGCCAACGGATAGCCAGCCGCATCCTGTTCCACCGTTTCGAGCATGTTGTTCTCGTTCAGCACGTACTTCGTGCCGTCTGCGGCCGTGTATTCTTTGTCGTTTATCGACAGCTTCGTATTCGTGTATTCCTGGTTGCCCTCGCCGTCTATGCCCGAGGGAACCGGCAACGTGACGTCGGTGAAGACGTATGCATATGGCACGGCGGTCAGGTTCAGCTTGGTGGGCTGAGCATCGCCCTTCCACACCTTGTAGAAGTAAAAGTCGGCATCGAAGTCCACGTGCACGTGGCGCGGGTTCTGGATGTTCGAAAGCGTAACATCAATCGTGCCGTCCGAGTTCGCCTCGAACGTTATACCATCGACCGTTGCCGTGCTCTCGTTGAAAGCAGTCGTCGTGTCGCCAGACGAAATGCCCGTCGCATTCCCGTTGGCATCGTACACGACGGTGTACGATGCCGGGTTGCTCAGCCCGCTTCCGCCGATTTGGAACTGCTTCACGCGATAGCCCTCTTCGGGAACAGCGGTTACCGTGGCGGTTGCGCCGAGGCCCATGGTGGCCACGCCCTCCAGCGCGATGGGCTCGCAGTTATCGGAGGCGAGGTCGTAGTTCTCGAGATAGATGCCGCCGCCGGTGCCATGAGTCTGTTCGATGTAGGTGAAGATGGTGGTGTCGAACAGGTTGGTGATAACCGAACCGGAGTGCGCTTGCGAGCCGCTCCATTTCAGCGAGGACTTCGTGGCATCCAGAAGCACGGCGAAGCCGGTGTCGAAGCTGGTGTCGTCGTCGTTTCGCGCGGATTTCCACGAGGCATCTCCCACGTATTGGTAAATGCGCTGAAGCGTCATAATCTTGGGATCAGTGCTCGTGATCGCGTTCCCGTATTCGTCCTTTACCTTGCCAACCAGGAGCAATCTTGCCAGATAGCTTGCTTGCAAGTTTGTGTTCAAATCTTTGTACTGAATTACGTTCTTGCCGTTGGCGATATAGGTACCGCCATTCAAAAGGGTAATCTGCCCCTTTGTCGTGCCGTCTCCTTTTTGGAAGAACGCTTTTTCGAACGTGCCGTCCTTGTCGCGAATGTTGATGATTCCCCGGGACGAGAAGCGCAGGCCGTTGGCGTGGTCTCCCGTTCCTCCTGCCACGAGCAGCGGGTGTTCGGGTTGCTCTTCGAAGGGGCCTTTCTCTACCCAGCCATCTCCTTGGAAGCCCGATTCCACTTGGTAATAGAGCGTGCCGTCGGCCTTGCCGTAGTTCGGGGTAAGCGCATAGGACTGCGCGCCGGATACGATGGTCATGCCCTCTGCGAACTTGGTTTTATCGTCGCCGGCCACAGACCTGCCCCAGACGTTTTGAGAAGTGGGAAGGTCCAGGTCGTGGGCTGCGTAGGAAATCGTGCCCGCAACGGGGTTGCCGTCGGCATCTTGCACTTCGATGTCGAAACCGAGCTCCGCGCCTGTGGCATGCACGATTTCCTTGTCTTCGATGACAACTTGCTCATAACCCGTGCTGGTCTGCGCGCCGAAGTTCGCGCCAGCTTTCCTGGCTGCTTCCACTTGCCCGCTCACTTCATCTCTCGTTTTCGCGATGGCCTTGTCTTCGTTGATGCTGTTGCCTTCGGAATCCTTCACGCTCGCGATTACCGAAAGGGTATTCGGCCCCTGCAGCATGACAAGCGCCTTGTCGTACGAATATGTGTTTCCCCCTGCGTCTGTCAGGATGCGAGGATGTTCGGCGTCTACCGTATAGGACGACTCGATGTTCACCTCGTTCATGGTAATGACCAGATTGCCGCGCATTCCGTTGGGCAGCGTTGCGGCATTCAGGTAGGTTATGCGGTACAGATAGCTGCCCGCGGGCGCCTTTATCGTGTTCGTCGTGCCGTTTTCGCTGGCTTTGTCCCTTATGCTGTCGTGGAAGCTCTTCAGCTCTCCCACATAGGCGATGCCCGCGCTAACGCCGGAAACGGGGTGGCCCGTGCCCATGGGGTCGTTGGTCGATGCCGTGGGGTTCTCCTTGGCGTCGGTAAGGGGCGCGTCACCCGCTGCCACCCATTTGAACCGGGGGTCCTGGATGTCGATGATGAAGCCGCTCGGGTTGTTCCAGCTCAGCTTGCTCCTGTCGATGTAGACGTTGCCATAGGGGAGCGGGTTGGCGAAATCGTTCGGGTCATCGTCGAGGGGTTCCCCACCGTACCAGGCGTTAGTTCCGCCAATCCACCTGGATATTGAATTGCCGCCGCGATAGACCGACTTGTCGGCCGTTCCGTAGATGGCGTTGTACCCCGTGGGTGCGCTACCCGCTTTCACCGCCTTGCAGTGGTCGCACGCCTGCTGGTTCTTTTCGCCCCGCGCCGCAGCGTACGCTTCTTCGGCTCCTCCTGCAGCCGAATAGCCGGCGACGATTGCAGCGATGCCTGCGCAGCACAGCATGGCTGCGAGCAGCACTTCCAATGCGAGCTGTGCGGGATTTTTCCAAATGGGCCGGCCGTTCTTTCTGGTTGCGAAGCTTGCATGCGAATTCATGATGCACCCCCTTGCTAGCCGAGAAGAAGCGTTAACCGTTGCGTTAACTATCAATTCATGAACGAATTGCTATGGCTGTTCGCAATTATACCGCGAAACAGGGAAAAATATACGTTCGAAATGGGATAACGCTTTGAATATTTGAACATAGCGGAATAATAGGAAATACGGAAAAAAGGACAGTTAAACAAGATGGTGGCTTGCTTTGCGATATCTATTCCCGGGAGGCTTTTCAAGGGCGGCCAGGCGGCGGGGGCGGGGAGAGGGGATTCGAGTTTGCCGCCGGCCCGGCCGCGAAAAGGGCCCATCGCCGGCCGAAAGAGGAATGCTTTATAAGCCCCTTGGCGCGGTCGGATTCAACGGTTGCTGGCCGCGCTCCGGCCAGGACGCAGGTTGGAGCGCGGCCAGCAACCTGTACCGCGGTATTCAAAAGAAGACGCGAATGTCCCGATATAGCGAGCGCCTCTTCCCCGGAATCGCGCCGAGAGTTCTACGGCGCGTGTGCGCTGCTCGACGCCGTCGCGGCGGAATCCGGCGCGGAGGCGGCGCTCAGGCGGGCCCTGCCCGGCGCCTGGGACCAGGCGATGTCGCTGGCCTACTACATGATCTGCGAGGGCCCGGCGCCGCTGTCGCGGTTCCCCCGCTTCGCGGCGACGCACGCCACCCCGCACGGCGCGCCCATCGCCTCGCAGCGCTCCTCGGAGCTGCTCGCCTCGATCGGCGAGGCCGAGCGCGACCTCGCGGCGCTCTTGCGCGCGTGCTCGCGCGAGCTCGCCGCCGGCAACCGCGTCGAGGCCCACGAGCGCCACTACGACGGGTACTTCGAGGTCGTCCGGGGCAAGCCGGTCGGCAGGGACGGCGCCATCGCCGCCGCCACGGCCCGCGCGGGCTACTTCGCGCTGTTCTCCAACGAGGTCATGGAGCCCTTCGACGCGCTCGCCGTCTACCACGACAAGGACGCGATCGAGAAGCGCTTCGGGGACGTCAAGGGGCCGCTCGACTTCCGCACGCCGCGCGTGTCGACCGAGGAGACCCTGGCCGGCAAGCTGTTCGTGGCGTTCGTCGCGCTCGTCCTGGCGGCATGGCTCCGCAGGCGCATGAAGGAGACCGGGCTGGACGAGGTCGAGGCCATCGAGCGCTACACGCAGGAGGGGCGCCGACCGCGCGTCTGCGAGGTCACCGGGAAGCAGCGGGGAATCTTCGACCGGCTGGGCTACGACCTGCCCGCCACGTCATAA
>DMNP01000339.1:2176-4623 GCA_003452695.1 Eggerthellaceae bacterium | reverse complement strand
TGTTGTCGGGCTTTATGTCGCGGTGCACCACGCCGTGGTCGTGCGCATAGCCCACCGCATCCAGCAGCTGGTCCAGAACCGACAGCGCCTCTGAAGGCGAAAGGGAGCCCGCCTCCAGCAGGTCCGAGAGCGTGGCGCCCTCCACGAGCTCCATTACGATGGCGGGCCGCCCGTCGTACACGTCGGCGGCATAGATGGTGACGATGTTGGGATGGTTCAGCTTGGCCGCGGCCTTGCCCTCCTTCACGAAGCGCCGGCCCAGCTCCTCGTGCACTGCTGCGGAAAGGCGCGGGTCGAACAGCGGCTCCTTTATGGCCGCCTCGCGTTCGAGGTTCGGGTCGAAGGCGCGCCACACCCGCGCCATGGCGCCGCGCCCCAATTCGCCGCGCAGCTCGTAGGGACCCAGATGGCCGCCGGATGGATCGGGGTCGGCAGCTTGGCCATTCGATGACGCGGGCCGATCGGCTGCGATGTCCACAGGCTGTCCGGCTGCTGCGCCCGATGGCGCCGGGCTTGCGGCCGCCGATGCCGCCGGAGGCATGGCCGGGGCCGGGGCCGACGACGCCGCATCGAATGACGCCTGCCCGGCAGCGGCGGCTTCGGCGGGCTCGGCGGGCGCCGCATCGGATGGCGCCGCCTCGCCCCCGATTCGATTGCCGCACGTCGTGCAGAACCGCGATCCTTCGCGAATCTCGGCACCGCAATTCGAACAAAACATGGAACACTCCTTCGCCAGTACGACGGCCGTACGTTTTCACTCGATAACAGATTATATTGGTACTACGTGATTTCTGGAAATCGATTGACGCTGATCGTTGCTGGCGCGCGTTCCAGCCGCTCCCGTCCACGGCCCCGCCGGCGCGCGGGGCGCGGAGAGAAACTGTGGAAAAGGGCCAGATCCTTTTCCACATTATGCAGCTCATCGGCATCGTGATGGCGGAGCCGTGAGCGGGAGCAGTCTGAGCACGCGCCAGCCAGACCCAGGGAAGCGATGATCAGGGCTGTCGAGCCCCGATTTCACGGGACGAACGCGATTCGCCTGGAAACCGGACAAGCCCACTGGCGTGGGCTGGCAAGATTCAAGGGTGAAACGCGTTGCCCCGTGAAATGTGGGCAGCATGGCTTTCGTCGCTTCACTCGACCGGCAACCTGAAAACGGAGGGCGCAATGCTTACTATCGGATGCCATCTTTCCATTGCAAAGGGGTTCGCGGCGGCGGCACGCGACGCCGCCAGCATCGGGGCGAACACGTTCCAGTTCTTCACGCGCAACCCGCGGGGCGGAAAGGCCAAGGAACTGGACCCCGAAGACCTGGCGGAATTCCACCGCCTGCGCACCGAGCACGGAATTGCCGGCATCTTGGCGCACGCGCCCTACACGCTGAACCCGTGCTCGGCGAAGCAGGACACGCGCGAGTTCGCCCTGCAGGCGCTGAAGGACGACCTGCAGCGCATGGAGCGCATCATGCCCGGCCAGCTGTACAACATGCACCCCGGCTCGCATGTGGGCCAGGGATCGCAGGCCGGCGTGGCGCTTATCGCACGAACGCTGAACGACGTGCTGGAAAGCGGCCAGACCACGACGCTGCTGCTGGAGACGATGGCCGGCAAGGGCAGCGAGGTCGGGCGCAGCTTCGAGGAACTGGCGGCCATCATCGACCAAGTGAAGCTTTCCGACCACGTGGGAGTGTGCCTGGACACGTGCCACGTGTGGGATGCGGGCTACGACATTGCGAGCGCGCTGGACGAAACGCTCGGGCGCTTCGACGGCATTATCGGCCTGGAGCGCCTGAAAGCCGTGCACCTGAACGATTCGAAGAACCCCTGCGAATCTCACAAGGACCGCCACGAGAAGCTGGGCTACGGCTGCATCGGATTCGAAGCCATTGCCGCGGTAATCTGCCACCCCGCCCTTCGCCACCTGCCGTTCTACCTGGAAACGCCCCACGACGACCTGTCCGGCTACGCCGACGAGATCGCCCGCCTGAAAGAACGCCGCGCCGCCCTGTAGGCCTTGCGGCAATCGAAGCCGATGCGCGCGGCACGAAGGGTTGCGCAAGGACCCGTTTAAGAGCGCGGATGTATAGGCGGGCATAACAGCGCCCTATTATGCCCTTCGCTCCGTCGAACCAATTTTCAACAGCACCACGAGCTGCGGGGATTCGCCATCGCGAGCACGCACGCACGCGTATGGGCATAATAGCGTCCTGTTATGCCCTCGCCATTCAACAACCCTCTTCGAGCGCACCTCTGCGAGCTGGCCTTTCGAGATCCTGGCGCCATGGATCGGGCAAGGCTGGGCATAATAGGGGCCTGTTAGGCCCTTCGCTCCGTCGAACCGATATTCAACAGCAACGCGAGCTGCGGGGATTCGCCTCCGCCAGGACGCACGCACCGCGGAGGGGCATAATAGAGGCCTGTTAGGCCGCGCACCCACGGCTTGGCCGC
>DMNP01000339.1:0-2112 GCA_003452695.1 Eggerthellaceae bacterium | reverse complement strand
CCACGGCTTGGCCGCGCACCCACGGTATAGCCGCGCACCCGCGGCTTATCGTGTAGAATTTTGCGCGCAGAGACACGACGAGATTGGGGGGAAGCCATGGCGTATTTGGGCGAGGAAATCGGCAAGCTGGGGTTCGGGCTTATGCGGTTGCCCCGGTTGCAGGACGGCAGCTTCGACCACGAGCTGATATGCCGCATGGTCGACCGGTTCCTGGAAGCCGGCTTCACGTACTTCGACACGGCATGGGTGTATGGCGGCAGCGAAGAGGAAACGGCCAAGGCGCTGGTGCAGCGCCACCCGCGCGAAAGCTACCAGCTGGCCACGAAGGGCATATCGTGGATGGGATGCGCAACGCCCGAAGACGCACAGGCGCAGTTTCGCCAGTCGCTTCAGCGCACGGGCGCGGGCTACATCGACTTCTATCTGCTGCACATGACGGGCGGGGCCCGCACGCAGGCCTTTGACCGACTTGGCATGTGGGATTTCGTGGCACAGATGAAAGCAGAAGGGCTCGTGCGCCACGTGGGCTTCTCGCATCACGGCACGGCCGAGGAACTGGACCAGATAATCGCCGGACACCCGATGGTGGAATTCGTGCAGCTGCAGGTGAACTATCTGGACTGGGAAAACCCCGTGAACCAAAGCCGCGCGTGCATGGAAGTGGCAGCCAGGCACGGCGTTCCCGTGGTGGTGATGGAGCCTCTGCGCGGCGGCCTTCTGGCCGAGCCGCCCGAGAACGTGGCGCAGGTGTTCGCCAAGGCGCAGCCGGCTCAATCGCCCGCGGCATGGGGCCTGCAGTTCGTAGCCGACCAGCCCAACATCATCACGGTGCTCTCGGGCATGAACTCGATGCAGCAGATGGAGGACAACATCGCAGCGCTCTCCGGATTTAGCGGCTTCGCACCCGAGCAGGCAGCCGTTATCGAAGCTGCCCTGGCCGCGTTCGACGAATTCGACCTGATTCCCTGCACGGGCTGCGACTACTGCGCCAAGGTGTGCCCGCAGGACGTGGGCATACGGGGAGCCTTCCTGGCCATGAACGCCGAGACCATGTTCGGCCGCCACGTGCAGGAATGGATGAATTGGGGCTCGGGCAGGAACGTGCCGAGCGCCTGCATCGAATGTCATGCGTGCGAGGCCGCCTGCCCGCAGGGCATTGCCATCGTCGACGAGCTGAAGCGGGCTGCAAAGCTTATCGGCTAGCTGCAGGAATCGCCTAAACATCGCGCTGATGGGACCGGTCCGAAAGTCTCGTCGGCGGGCAGCCTCGTCGGCGCCGGCGCACGCGTGTGGGCGGGCAGCCTCGCCGGCGGGCAGTCTCGTCGGTGCCGGTGCACGCGTGTGGGCGGGCGCCGCAGGTTGCAGGGCACGGCACGAGTCGCTGCCGTGCGCGAAGTGGCGTTCACGCCCCTCTTGCCGCATTTCCAGCACACCCGACACGGACGTGCGGAAACTGCCTTGCGATACGGTCCCCTTGGCTGCAAGCAGGTCGGGACGGTGGGGTGTACGGGAGCGGGCGCCGGCTTCAGCCCGCGGGGGAAAGGGCCGCCTTGGGCGCTTGCAAGGCGCCGGATAGCACATCGGCCACCGAACGCTTCGGGCGCACCGTTTCGACCAGCTCGTAGCGCCCGCCTCCGCGATGCGCGATGCGGCCCCACACGTCGCTAGCAAGCATGTCGCGGTAATCGCTCCTGCTCACGCCACGGCCTCCGTGCAAGCGTATGCGCACGCGCACTCCCCCGCCATATGCCGCCTGCAATTCGCGCAACCATGCCAGGAGATCGTCCCGCTGCAGCGAGACCGCCTGTTCCGACGACGCTCGGAAGCTCAGGGTTATCCACCTGCCGCGGTACAGGCCGCCGGAATCCACCACCTCGCCCGACACGAAGCCCGCGCAGCCCGTTGAATACCAGCTGTCGGTTCCATCGTAGAAGTACAGCAGGCAGCCCTGTGCAGCCGTGTCGTCGATGTAGCGTATGAGCTTCGCCATCTTCATGGCCGTCCTGCCGTTTCCGCCGCCCTGCCGTTTCCGCCGTCCTGCCACCTTCGGGCCTTCGGGTCCTCGGATCCGCAGGCCTTTCGCACACGTGCGCCCGCCGGCCGCGGCGCGCG
>DMNP01000107.1 GCA_003452695.1 Eggerthellaceae bacterium | reverse complement strand
TCCCGGAAAAGGACCGGATCGCCGTCTTCGACATGGACGGCACCCTGACCTGCGAGACCTACTACACCTACTATGACACCATGATGTTCATCGAGTACTGCCTGCGCGACCATCCGGAAAAGACGTCGGACGAGCTGAAGCAGGTCGCCGCGTCGATTGAACCGGGCTACAAGGCGGACGAAGCGCTCGCCAGGAACTTCGCAAAGGCGTATGCCGGCATGACCGTGCAAGAGCTTTACGACTACGCGGTTGAATTCGGGAAGAAGTACACGTCGAGCTTCAACAACATGCGCTACATCGAGAACACCTACCTCCCGATGGCCGAGCTCGTGGAATACCTCTACGACAACGAGTTCACCATCTACGTTATCAGCGGCACGGAGCGCACCACGACCCGCGCAATCGTGGCGAATTCCCCGATTAAGGATTTCGTCACGCCCGAGCATGTAATCGGCACGGACTTCGAGGTGAAGCAGCGGGGCTACGAAAACGTCAGCTCGAACATGGACTTCAAGTACGAGAACGGCGACGACCTGGTGTTCACCGGCGGCTTCGTCCAAAAAGACCTGAACGCCAACAAATCAATTTACGTCGAACGCGAAATCGGTCAGCGCCCGATCCTCGCCTTTGGGAATTCCTCCAGCGACACCAGCATGATGAACTATGCAATCGACGACAGGAACCCGTATCCGGCGCAAGCCTACATGGTGGTCGCCGACGATTCGGAACGGGAATGGGGAACCCAAAAATGGGACGAGAAATCAGCGGAGTACGCCGCAATGGGCTATACGCCGATTTCCATGAAGAACGATTTCGGCCAGATTTACCCGGACGGCGTTACGAAGGGCGCCGTACAGTACAACAAGAATGACTGGGTAGTAGACGATGCCGCGATAAAACAGGCTGCATAACTTGGCATCGAAGCCCTGCATGCGAATTGGAACTGCAAGCGAATTGAAAGGACGGTAAACATGGCAAAGAAGAACCTGGGCAACGCGGGCGAGCTGTTCCCGCAATCGGTGTTCATCGTGGGAAGCTACGGCGAGGACGGCACCCCGAACGCCATGAACGTAGCATGGGGCGGCGAGTGCAGCCGCCATGAGGTGTGCATTAACATCGGCGACCACAAGACCACGGCCAACATCGTGGCGAAGGGCGCCTTCACCGTGGCGCCGGCGGACGCCGCGCATGTGGTGGAAGCCGACTACTTCGGCATCGCGACGGGCAACAAGGTGGACAAAGCCGCCGCAAGCAAGCTGACCTTCGTGAAGTCTGAGTTCGTGGATGCGCCGGTCATAGAGGAGTTCCCGCTCACCATGGAGTGCAAGGTGTCCGCCATCCAGGGCGACGAGCACGGCGCGCGCATCGTGGGCGAAATCGTGAACACGCGCGTGGACGAATCGGTGCTCGACGAAGAAGGCCGCGTGGACTTCGCCAAGATGCGCCCCATCGTGTACGACAGCACGCGCCGCATCTACCGCGTGGTCGGCGAGGAAGTGGGCGGCGCCTGGGACGCCGGCAAGGCGCTCATGTAAGATGCAGCACCGGCGCCTTCCGCGGCGCCTTGCCCGCTGCGGTGTCACATGTTCACGCACAGCAGCTCTACACCCGCAGAGGCACCCAGGTTGCGGCTGTACGGCTTGTCGCGCCCGTTGCTCCAATGCTCGAGCGCGCCCAGACCGGCAATCGTGACGCCCGCAACTGCCTCGTTAACGCACCAACGCAATGAATCTTACCAGTAGGACCATCACACGTAACGCTGAGCACAGGAAATGGGGGGCGGCCAACCCAGCCGCCCCCAACACGCCCCTCAAGGTACCAGGCGCCGGACGCGCCGGACGCCTCGGATACCGCGTGCACCCCAGATGCCTCGAGAATCCACATACAGCATGCACCAGTTCGAGGGCGACTACAAGACTGCCTTTGCAGCCGAAGCAGCTGCTTTGCAAATCAGCTTTCGGTTTAACCGGTTCGCGTCATACGGCTATCAGCTCATAGGCTTGGCTGCCCAAACCCAAGGACTCGGCGTAGTCCAGCAAGTGGGCACCGTCGTGGCTCTCTATGCGATTGACCATCGCATCTTTGCCCGGGTCGTCGGAAAGGTATATCTGATCCAAGCTCGCACGGTCGAGGGCCACCGGGTCGAGCGAGGCCATGATGCCGATGTCCTGCATCACCGGCGCCCCCGCCGAGCTGTCGCAATCGCAATCGAGCGAAAGGTTGTTCAACACGTTCACGCACGCCATCTTGCCGTCCAGGTTGTCGAACACCGCTTTGGCTACATCCACCACGCGCTCCAGGAACACGGCGCCCGTATCGAACGAGGGCCCGTGCACGATGCGCTTCTGCGGCACCGTGGCCAACCCGATTGCCAAGTTCTTGAACGTGCCGCCGAACCCCGCCATGCCACGCCCCTTGAAGTGCGCCAGGATATACTCGGGCGCCGCCTGGTTGGGAGATGCTCCCGCCGTGTCGATGAAGTACTTCACGGGACCGAGCTCGGCCGCCTTGGCGGCAAACGCGCGCACCGATTCGGTGTCGAGGGCATCCACGCGGCAGGTCTTCACATCGTAGCCTCCACGCGCGAACTCGGACGAAACGCGCTCGAGCGCCGCCTCGCTTATGTCGCCGAACAGCACCGTGCGCCCCGCGGCGATGCGCCTCACGATGGCGCATCCCATGGCCCCGGCGCCTAGAAGTGCGATAACTTCCCTGTTGTCGTTGCGGTCGAAAATCATGGAGCGTCCTTTCCCCGTTGCTTGCTTCCAAGTAGGATGATGCAACAACTCGCGAACTCGGTCGATGGACGATTCGCGGGGCTTCGTTAACTTATGGGGCCATGGAAGCGCATCGTGTTCCAAAAACTTGCAGAGAGACCCTTCTCAACTAGACAAAAGCGTCCGTTTTCTAAGGAGCCCCAAACCAGAGGAAACGATTTCCGGATAGCCTCCAATGTTTGCATTCTTGGTCGAGCGCGCCCTCGAGAAGCTTCCGTTCACACCACTCGCAGTCCTATTCAACGACGGGTCTAACGCAAGCGCAGTTGAGAAATCCTGCCCAAGAGGCTGCGGACTCGCGCGATATTTTCCCCGAACGGAACCCGCATCGACGCTGAGCGGCGCTGACCCGTTCAGGATATGAACAGTCTTGGGGAAGCCATAGCTCACTGCGCAGGCTCGTTTTTGACGAGCCGCCCGACAAGGCGGGGCACCTGCGCGAGGGCTAGCGAGAGCACGAGCAGCGCCAGGAACCACAGGACCGACTGCCACACCGGCATCTCCCACACGAGGAAGAACGGGTACGGGCCCTCCCACAGCCGCGCAATGTTGCAGGGATAGGCCACCACCGCATACGCGAGCGTCGGCACGGTGGCTATCAGGCTCTGCTGCAGCGTCATCGCGCGGTCGGCCTCGAACAGAACGTAGGATGCGAACACGAGCAGGGGCCCCAGAAAATGAGTGATGGGCAGCTCGCGCACGCAGAACATGAGTCGGAACCCATCGAGGCCGGCCGCGTAGAACGACGGCATGAGCACGAGAACCACCACAAAAAACGTCATGAGCAGGCAGCACGAGGCGCAGTACTTCGCAATCCGCAACCCGCGCGCCAGCGGCCGCCCACTGCGCAGGGCGTGAACCTCCCCCGCCAGGCAAAGCGCGCACGCGATGCCGCCGAACAGGTTCGAGAGCTCCGTATAGTACATGAAATCGCCGATTCCGCGCTGCTCGACGCCATTGCCGATCGCCCAGACCTCGAGCGCAACGATAAGCGCGTTCAGCGCGATTGCGGCTTTCAGCCTCATCGGCACCCCCAAACGAAGAAAGTCGGTTCTTTTCATCATATTCTAACGTGTGGCGGCTGCAATTGGTAGGTCAGCTTGTTCGCGCTTGGATGATGGGGAACCGAATGGTTACCGCCCATGGCCCAGGGCATTCGGTTCAGTTTAGGCACTTGCAGAAACCCAAGCGTCAATTTGACCGGCGCTCGATGGGCGCAATGGCTCCGAAGAGCCAGTCGCCAAAGGCCCGGTCGTCGGCTGCGTTGCGCATCGCGGACATATAGGTGTGCGCATACGCGTTCACGAAGCCCGGAATGGTCAGAAGGCGGGCGCCATCGATGAGCTCGTCCGGTACGAATCCCTCGGGCGCCTCGTCGACGCCCACGATGTCGCCTCCCTCGATGTAGAGGTCGTGGCGGCCGACGGCATGGCCGTTGCCAGCGGGAAGAACGGCGAGCGTGTCGCGGATATGCAAGCCCAAGGGAACCTCCTGGCTACCTCCGTCGCCGTTGTCGCATGGAATGCCCTAGTGGCCGACCATGCCGCATCCGTACTTCGAGCTGGAGCAACCGTACGGTTCGCACCACGATGAACCGCCCGAGATGGCCTCCAGCTCGGTTTCGGAAAGATCGTACCCTTCCTCCGCCGCCAGCTTCATGATGTCTTCGGGCACCTTGCAAGCCCTGGCCTTCTCCTGCAATTCCGGGCTTAAATCTTCAAACTTCATGATTCCGGCCTTCCTCGTTGCGCTTGGCATAGCGCCATCGCTGCCTATTGTACGCCATTCAGGGTAGTGAAAAGGCCGCGCCGAGATGGCTGCTCGTCTGCTACAACGATTTTTCGATGGCCTCGCGGATGAGCGCTATGTAGGCGCGCGCTCCTTCCTCGGTTAGGTGCGTGCCATCGCCTGCGAAGTACTCGTCGTGGCCCGCCGATGCGCCGTACCAGTCCAGGACCGTCACGTTCGCATGGCGTTCGGGCGCCTTGGCCAGCTCCGCATTGGTGCCCGCCATCCAGTCGCGCACATTGCGCGTGTTCACCACGAAAACCTTCTTGGTCGGCTCGATGGGCCCGAGCATCTCGTCGTCTATCTGCCAGTCCGCCACGGCATTGTTCGTTCCCAGGCATAAGACAACGTAATCGCCCACCTGGCCGGCATCGCGGTACAGGGCATAGGGATTTTCCCACACGTTGCGCGAGACCACCGAGTCCATGTGCCCATAGGGAAACACGCGGTAGAACTCCGCCTCGGCGCCGAGCGACACGCTGTCGCCGATGAGGAGCGGCTCGAACACGGGCTGGCCAGCGGCGTTCAGGCGCTGCTTTCCGAAGATGTCGTCGAATCCACCTGCCGTGCGCACGGCCGGGCTTGCCGATGCGGGTGCTGCTGCCGAAACGGATGCAGATGCGGACGCGGAGCTTTGAGAAGCCGCGCCGTTCGATGTGGGCACCACGTTGAACACGGCGCCTGCCTGGGCTTGCTCACGCCCGCTCGAAGACGTGATGCTCCCGCGAATCGACTGCGAACTGCCGATGCCGCCCTCGCTTTGCTCCCCCGATGCCGGTTGGCTTGCGCTAGCATCCGGCGATACGGGCGCTGACGCATCGACACTCTCGGCTGCAGCCTGTTCGGAAGACCGCGCAGCGCCTTCGCCGGAAGCCGTTTCGCCATCCTGCGTCCCGGCCGCACGTGCAGCATCCTGGACGAGCCCTGCATACACGTTGGCGTAATCGGTGGGCTGCACACCTGCCACGCCCACGCCCGCCACCACCAGCAGGGCTGCGAAACAGCATGCCGGAACGACGCCGCTCGCACGCACCTTGCCGTCCGGATTGCCCTTGTCCTTGCGCGCCTTCCACCACGCGCCCAGCCTGCCGCGGCGGATGGGGTCTTCCACGAAGGTGTACGAGAGCGCCGACACGACGAATATCAGGACGACCTGCACGATGCGCATCCACCAGGGCACGCCCATCGTGGAATTCACGTCGGTCGTAACCAGCAAGATGGGGAAATGCCACAGGTACATGCCGTAGCTGCGCTTGCCTATCCACACGAGCGGCGCCAACGCGAACACGCGTGAAAGCCACGTGTCCGGCACGACGAGCACCACGATGAGCAACGCCGAGAGCACCGACGTTAAAGCGATGCCCCCCTGATAGGGAAAGGCCGAGAATCCGCTGGTAAAGCCCACAAGACCGACCAACCCCACAAATGCGGCAATCCCCACCACGTTCACCACGACCCACGTGAAACGGTCGCGCCGGTCGATGCCCGGATCGCGTCCGAAGATTGCCGAAGGCAGCGCGAACGACAGCCAAACGCCCACGAGCAGGCTCATCGCGCGCGTGTCGGTGCCGTAGTAGATGCGGCTCGGGTCGGCATGCGGGTCGTACAGCAACGCCATCTCCACGCCCGACGCCACCGCCAGCACCAGCGCAAATGCGGCCATGATTGCCTTGTTCATGCGCAGCTTGTACATCAGGAGCAGCAACAGGGGCCACACCACGTAGAACTGCTCTTCGATGGAAAGGCTCCAGAAATGCTGCAGCGGCGACGGAGCGCCCGCTGCCTCGAAATACGACATGTCGCGGAATATCTGCCACCAGTTGTTGTAGAACAGCAGCGACGGCAAGATGTCGGGACGCATTTTGTCCAACAGCGTATGGTCGAACAGCGCACAGAGCGCGGCCGTGCCCACGACGGCCAGCAAGATGGCCGGGAACAGCCGGCGCACGCGCCTCATCCAGAATGCCTTCAGGCTGATGCTGCCCGTCTGATCGCGCTCGGCCACGAGCAATCCGTTAATCAGATAACCCGATATGACGAAGAAGACCGTCACGCCCATCAGGCCGCCCGGCGCCCAGCCCAGTCCCATGTGGTACACGATGACCGCCAGCACGGCGAACGCACGCAAACCGTCGAGCGCAGGAACATAGCGCGAGTTGCGCTTCGTGGACTCGTAGGTTTCTCGAACGTGGCGGCCCCGCCGCCTGCGTTTGGATTCTTCTATTGCATGCGCACTGGACACGGCCTACTTCAGCTTCTTCACGCGAACGGTATAGTTCAGGCTGCTGTCGTTGAAGAGCGGGAACAGCACTGGCGGCGTGGCCTTCACGAACAGCTTCTGCCCCTTCTTAAGCTTCACCGTGCCAAGCGCTTCAGCGCCGTTGCCGCTGACCGGGTTCTTGGTGACCAGGGCTTTCTTGGCTTTGTACAGGACCATCGTTGCGCTCGAGCTCAGACCGCTGCGCAACGGCAGCGTTTTTCCGTACACGCGGTAGGTGCCCGCTGCAGGCGCTTTGAACACGACCCAGTCCACATCGCTCTTCATCAGGTTGCCCGAATGCAGCGCGCCCAGCTTCAGGGCATTCGCCTTGGCCCGGCTGTTGTTGCGCTCGGTCTCGTACTTGGCAGGCGCCTTGGCCACCATTTCCACCGTATAGGGAACGGGAGTTGCCTGCAAATTTCCTTGCAAGCTCAGCTTCACCTTCACCTTCGCGCCGGGCTTGAACGAGTACTTGCTCGTGGTGTAAGAGCCACTGGCCCCGTACGTTCCTCCGTTTGCCACCTGCGTATCCAAATAGGTGGTCCCAACGCTTTCCACGCGCAAGCGGGTGAATCCGATGCCCTGGGGCAGGGCCACCTTGAACACGACGTAGCCCTTTTTGGGCATCGTGAAGGTTTTGGTAACGGTGGCACCCGGCTTCAAGGTACCCGAGAAGGAGGCCCCGCCAGAATCGGCCTGCGTGGCAATCGGGGTTGCTGCAAATTCGACGGCCTGCGCCGTGCCGACGAACCCGCACATCCCGAACATCAGCAGCACCGTGAAAACAAGTGCAACGGCAAAGCCGCAAAGTCTGGTTACCGGTTTTGTGCGATTCATGGGAACCTCCTGGTCGAATGGTCTCTCGTCGATACGCACACAGCGCTTTGGCGCGCACATCGCCGCGCCTTCATGAAACTGCCCAAAGTGTAGCACAGGCGAAGCGCGCTTCCGAGATGATGCGCCCCCTCAGAGGCGGCGAATCATCGCCCCCATCTCGCAACCTGCGCGGAAATCATGCATTGCCTCTGCGGCAACGTGCCAACTTAATCCGCATACACCTTGTTGAAGTCGCTGAAGCCCTCGGCTTCGAGCGTCTGAATCTGCCGCTTCATGTTCTTGCGCATGGGCAGCACGGCCGCGCCTCGACCCGCGGCGCGCAGCGCTTGGGCTTGCTGCAGCGCCTGCAAGCGCTTTTCGCGAGACGCCTTCGCGTCCACGAGGAACGCCACCGCGCCCTGGTTGGAATCGTCGCCGAGCGAGGCCACGCCGGCATCCTTCAGCACGGCGATGATGCGCTCGAAGCCAATGGAAAAGCCGCAGGCGCACACGTCCTCGCCGCTGAATTTGCCGATCATCTCGTCGTAGCGCCCGCCGCCGGCAATGGATATGCCGAAGCAGTCCACCGTCACCTCGAATATCGGGCCGGTGTAATAGCCCATGCCCCGCACGAGCGTCGGGTCGAACACGATGCTCACGCCTTCGTCGGTCAGGTTCGACGCGGCGGCGATTATCTCGTCCAAGTTGGAGGCCACGTCGGCCAGGCCCTCGGCGTCGACCATCTGGCAGAACGCCGCGCTGTAGGCATCGGCAGCTTCGCCGCGGAACAGTGCCAGATACGCATCGGCTGCTTCGGGCGCAGCCCCGTTTTCCAGCAGCTCGTCGCGCACGCCGTCGAAACCGATCTTGTCCAGCTTGTCCAGCGTTACCAGCACACCTGCCAGGTCGTCTTCGGCAAAACCCGCCTTGCGCGCGGCAGCCAGCAAGATGCGCCGGTCGTTCACGTGCACGGTAAAGCCTTCCACGCCCGCCGCGCCCAGAATGCGCGAGAGCGCCTTGCTCGTGGCGGTTATCAGCTCTATCTCTGCCAGGTTGCCGGCATCGCCCAACACGTCGATGTCGCATTGCACGAACTGGCGAAAACGCCCCTTGGCCGGCTGGTCGGCACGCCACACGGCACCGACCTGCAATGCCCGGAAGGGGCTTGGCAGCTGCTCCTTGTTGTTTGCGTAGAAACGCGCCAACGGCACGGTCAGGTCGTAGCGCAGGCCCTCGGCCACGAGTGCGTCACGGTCGCCCGAATCCCAGGCGCGTTGCAGGGCCGCCCCGCGCTTCAGCACCTTGAAGATAAGCTTCTCGTTGTCGCCCCCCTGCTTCGAGGTAAGGTTCCCGATATGCTCCATCATCGGCGTTTCGATTTGCGCGAAACCAAACTGGGCATACGTGCGCTTAATCTCGTCGAGCACGCTGTTGCGCAATCGCATGTCCGCAGGCGGAAAATCGGTCATGCCCTTGATGGGCTTCTTCGTGAAAGCCATGTCCTTGCTCCAATTGGTCGGGTTCCGGTCGTACGCGCAGTCGCTCTACTCGAAAATCCAACGGCCGGAGTTCTCGTCGGTGTTGTAGAACCAATCGTCCACGTCGTCGTCGAACTCGTCGTCCTCGGCAACGGAGACTTCGGGCTGCACGGGTTCCTCCTTGCGGGGGAACACTTCGGCGAAGACGTCGTGGTTGGGACCCGATGGAACGGCGAACACGACCGTTTCGAATTGGCCGGGATTCGCATCCAGCCAGTTCTTGAACAGCAGCGCCACCTTGTTCGGGTCGTTGCCGAACACGCCGCAGCCGAACGCGCCCAACACGAGCGTGTCCACCTCGTTTGCGGCTGCGATGTGCAGCACCGAGCGCACGCGGTTGCCCATGTCGATGTCGCATTCCACTTCCGAGCGGTTGTTTTCCAACGCGAAGCGACGGTTCACGGCGGCGCTTACGATAACGTCGCGCTTCTTCATGCCTCCGTCGATGGTGAACATGACGTCTTTCAGGTACAGGGCGCGGTCCGAGTACAGCCCGCCGCGCATGGTCTGGCGATTTGGCGTGTAGTACACATCGCGCAGGCCCTCCAGGATGGGCTGCAAGTTGCTTTCCGCGCAGAGCGCCTCTTCCTGTGCCCAGCCGCCGTTGGCATAGCCGCCGCCGGGGTTGCGATACGACGCGAAATCCAGCACGCAGGCCTTGCCCTTGGCCTTGTACACCGCCTGCGCGGCCTCGGTGCGCTCGACGCGTATCTCGGTGGTCTCGAAGCGCGGCTCGGGAAGCGCCAGATCGCGCCCCTCGCCGTCTTCGTACAGCACCGCCGATTCCACGGTTTCGGCGATTTCCTTTGCGAAAACCCCCTTCACCAGGCCCAGGTGCTTCTTCGCTTCGATTTGTCGTTCGTCCCTCGTTGGCATTGCCTGCTCCTCACGCTCTTTTTTGCGATTCGGCTAGTATAGCCCAATCGCGCGCACGTTTCACGAACCGATGCGCCCAGCCAAGGAAGCGCGTCGTCCGCAACCCCGCAGGGGCCC
>DMNP01000348.1:5328-6101 GCA_003452695.1 Eggerthellaceae bacterium | reverse complement strand
CGGCACGGCCAAGGGCGGCATCGCCGTGGCGGTGGCGCACTACCTGAAGCTTCCCATCGTGAAGCTGGGAGTGGGCGAGGGCCTGGAGGACCTGAAGGACTTCGACGCCCACGACTACGCCGCCAGCCTCGTCGGCGATTTCGGCCAATAGGAAACGGAGCGGGCCTCCTGGCCAGCCCGCGGGCGACAATGCATGTGAAACCCACGTTCCGCTCGCCAATTTCCCTGAGCGTGCATGTCGGGTATTGGGTACAATCGAACTCGGGATACGGCGCTTCGGCGCTTGAAGCAGTGGAAAAAGAGAGAGGAACGATCATGGCTGTAACGATTGATACCGGTGAATGCATTGCCTGCGGTGTGTGCGTGGATGCGTGCCCGAGCGGCGCGCTTTCCGTCGAAGACGTGTGCGTGGTGGATGCCGACGCCTGCGTGGACTGCGGTTCGTGCGTGGGCGAGTGCCCGGTCGAGGCCATCAGCGCCTAAGCATAGCTAGCATGGCACGCCGGATGCCGGGCGCCAAGCATCGCGCGCCGGGCTCCGAGCGCCGAATGCAAAGCATCGAGCAGTAATTTCGGGCCCCTGTCCCCTCGAAGGACAGGGGCCCGAACCCTTCCATCCCCCGATAGGCCTCTCCGCGGCCGCGGCGAGTTACTGCCCACGGCTTGGCCAGGAGCCCCGCCCCGGGCATCGGGATTCGGGCTTGGCTTCGGCTAACATTAGATTATTTGAAGTTAGTGCCTGCAGAATCGCCCTCACCCCATGCCCGGGGCGGG
>DMNP01000348.1:0-5245 GCA_003452695.1 Eggerthellaceae bacterium | reverse complement strand
GGGCAGTAACGGAGCCTGCGCCGCTGCCCAGGGCCTGCCAGCAGCGGGGACGAACCCGCATTACGTTCACGGCCGGCACGCCAGAAAGCGAAGCGCCCTGCCACGCGGGCAGGGCGCTTCGCAATCGAGCCGTGCGTGCCCGAACGCTATTTCTTCACGGTCACCTTCACCGTTATCGCCTTCGTGGCGGCCCCGCCGTAGTTGGCGGTGCCCTTCACCGACGCGACGAGCTTCATGGTGTAGGTGCCGGGCTTCGCGCCCTTCTTCACCCGCACCTTGCCGCCCTTCAGCGAAAGGACCTTCTTCTTGTCCTTCGCCTTCACCGACCAGGTTGCCTTGCCGAACTTGGCCGCTACCTTGGGAAGGGCCACCGTCTGGGCCTTCTTCTTCAGCGCCTTCGCCTCGAAGGCCTTCTTCACCGAGGCCTTCGAAGAGGCGACGGTGTTCTTGGCCTTCGTTATCGCGAAGGTCTTGGACGCGCTGCCCTTGTACTTGCCCTTGCCCGTTACCGTTAGCGTGGCGGTGCCCACGTTGGTGTTGGCTTTGAAGGCCACCGTGTAGTCGGTGCCGGATTCCTGCGCCGCCAGCGCCAGCGTCGGCACGAATGCCAGCGCGAATGCGAATGCGAATGCGAATGCGAACAGCGTCGCAGACGCCGACCGGCTTCCAACCCTCATTTTTTCCATGGCCCTCCCCTTTCCGCGCCCGATGGGCGCACATGCTTTCTGCTCGCAGCCACTTAAGAGCGGTCGGACCGTTAAGGAGGACCTGCATCTGAAAGAGGGGCCGATTGGTCCATTTTTTGCGTCCCAAACTGACACGGGGGCGCTTCGCAACCCGAACCCCGATGCTGCCAGTCTCCGCACGATAGAGGTTCAGGTCGTCAGACATCAGCCATCAGCCTAACAAGGTACTGTTATGCCTTTCCGCTGCGGACGCATTCGCTGACCAGGGATCTTTGCAGACCAGAACGCTGGCGAACAGCAATCCCGGATGACGACAGGCATAACAGGGCGCTGTTATGCCTTTCCCGCTGCGGTGGCACTTGCTTGCGGCGCACCTCGGCGCTTCTGGGTCGGAATGATTTGCTCGTCGTTTCTAGATGATGGCCGAAGGCATTGCGGGTCTTGCCCGAACGGCTTTACCTGCGCTTCACGCTGACCGTCTTGCCGCTGTTGCCTTTCTTGAAAATTGCCCGGTACGCACGGAGTTTCGACGCATGGACTTTTACGGTCTTCAGCTTCGCCGCCCCCTTGAAGCAGGATTTCACCGAGTTCTTGGTCAGGCCCTTTGTCTTCACCACCACGGTTTTGGCTGCCGAGCCTTTGAAGGCCCTTGGCGAAATGCCCTTCACGGCATAGCGCTTTCCCTTTATGAGAACCGATGCAGGCACTACCACCCGGCTCTGGGCCTTAGGCGCTTTCGCAAACGTTACGGCTGGCCTCTCGTTGTCGGTTACCTTATAGGTGCTTCCTCCCACTTTGACGGTCTTTCCCACGGCCATCCCGCTCGCAGGCTTCGCCGGCGCGGTTGGTTTGGCGCCGCCGCTCCCTGCATCCGAAGTCCCGCTTCGCGACTCGCTTTCCGTTTCGCCCGTATCGACCTGGCCACCTGTCGAGCCGTCTCCTTGCGCTGCCACCTTCACGTATGTCGCGGCAATGCCTTCCGGCACCTCGTCGTGCGCGTGCACCATGCCCGTTGCAGACGACTTCCAGTTTCCCTCGGGCAGCGTGCATTGCGCGGTTTTGGAAGAGCCCCGGAAGGAGAATGCGCTGCCGAGTTTCACCGTAGACAGCTTGGAGCAGCCATCGAATAGATGCTCAAGGTTCCCGATGCCGGTCGTATCCGCGCCAGACAGGTCCAGATACTCCAACGATGAGCACCCGTTGAAATCGTAGGTCATGCTGCGGACATGCGATGTGTCGAGATACGACAGGTCCAACGACTTCAGCGAACTGCAACCTTCCCAGACGTGCACCATAAGCGTAAGCGAAGAGGTCTTCCATCCCGGGCCTGCCATGTTCAACGTCTGCAAGCTGGAACAACCGTTGAACATGAAGCACAGCACTTGCACGTGCGAGGCGTCGAATCCGGAAACGTCTAAGCTCTTCAGGCTGGAGCATCCGCTGAACATCGATCCGAAGTAGGTGGAGGACGAGGTGTCGAAACCCTCCAGCCCATCGATTCGAGCGAGCGCCGAACAGTCCTCGAACATCTTTTGCATGGACGTTGATTGCGAAGCGTCCAAATTGCGCAGGTCCACGTATTCGAGGTTCTCGCAACCGGCGAACCAGAGCTTCAGCGATTGGGGCCGAAGCGCGGCGAAGCTGTCAGCGAACCGAGCCGTCTTGATTTGCTCTACATCCTGCAGCCAGGGAACCGCCCGCTTGCTAGCATATCCTTCGAGGCTGCCCGCGTATACGGCCCGCACGCTCGAATCCGAAGCAGACGGGGCCTCTGCCTGGAAGACCAACGCACCGTCGTCGTGAAGCACTGCGTGAAAATCGTCTGTGCCAGCCTGCGCGGCAAGCCGCCCCGACGCCAGGGCCGTGTCATCTGCGTATGCTCGCTGCGGGCTTTCCCATGCATTGGCCAGCAGGAGACAGAGCATGAACGCTCCCGCCAGAAGAAGCGCGGCCCCCGATAGAACTTTATGACTCGCAATACGCATGATGCGCCACCTGCCCTTCGTGTGCGGTCCCTCGCAACGTTTGCTGGCACGATTTCGCGGCATCGTGCTCTCACGCCCGTCGCGCCCATTGCGATTCTAGACGAAATTCGCAAGCGGGGAAACGCGTTCGATGAAGACGATACGCTCCATTGTGCGAATTGTTTTGGTTTGCATGCCCTCGCGCCCGGCCTTCCGGGCAGCGCAGGGTGGACTGCGAACAATCGTGCTGGCCAGGCTGTTGCGCAGAACGCCCGCTGTTTATGGGCGAAGCAATGTTGCGGGAAGCTGGTTTCGGGTTCGTGATATATTTGTTTGCACAAGCGGTTTGCAACGGTTCAGCACGACGAAGGGAGAGCCCGCAATGGATTTCGATCTGAACGTACCCGACTTGGAAAAGGCAAAGGAAACAGTCGAAGAGGAGCTGGCGGTAACCGAGCAGCATGCCGAGGTCATCGATAGCGCCGCTGCCCAGAAGGGCGAGCAGATAATGGCCATCGACCTGGACTCGTTCGCCGAGCGCCGTGCGCTGACCAAGGCGGTCGAGGAAATGGGCAGCGATATCGTGCGCAAGTCCGCCACGAAAAACGACATGCTGTCGCGCAGCATGTCGCAGCTTTCCAAGAGCGGCGGCGAAACCGGCGAAGTGGCCAAGGGCCTGGAAGAGCTGGCAATCCAGATGCGCGAGCTGGATCCGTCGGGCATCGAGTTCACGAAAACCGGCCCCTTCGGCAAGCTGTTCAGCCCCATCAAGCGCTATTTCGAGCGTTACAAGAAAGCCGACGACGAAATAGCGAGCATCGTGGAATCGCTGGAGAAGGGCAAGCAGTCGCTGAAGAACGACAACACCACGCTCGAGCTCGAAGAGAACACGATGCGCGACCTGACCAAGCAGCTGAACCAGCAGATTGCGATGGCGACCGACCTGGACAACTACCTGACCCAGGCCGTGGACAAGGCGCGTGCGGACATAAACACCGACCCCGAGAAGATAAAGTTCGTGGAAGAAGAGGTATTGTTCCCATTGCGCCAGAAGATTCTGGATTTCCAGCAGCTCCTGGTTGTGAACCAACAGGGCATCGTGGCCATGAACGTCGTGCGACGCAACAACATGGAGCTCATCCGCGCCGTGGACCGCGCCGAGAACGTGACGGTGTCGGCCCTGCGCGTGGCCGTGATGGTGGCAGGCGCGCTGTACAACCAGAACATCGTGCTCGAGAAGATCACGGTGCTGAACGAGACCACCAACAACATGATCGCGGCAACATCGCGCATGCTGAAGGAGCAGGGCGGCGAGATTCAGCGCCAGGCCACCGAGGCCAACATTTCGGCCGACACGCTGAAGCAGGCCTTCGCCGACACGATCCAGGCGCTCGAGGACATCAGCACCTACAAGCAAGAGGCGCTGCCCATGATTCGCCAGTCCATCCTGGAATTCCAGGAAATGGCCGACACGGGCGAGAAGTACCTGCAGCAGCTGGAAGGCGCGAACCTGCTCGGCGCCGACGACGACGGCCAGGCGCGGGCTGCGCTGCCGGGCAAGAACTAGGCGACAAGCGCCGGCTACTGCAATCGAGCCTGCCTGGATGCTGCATCGTCTCTGAAGCAACGTATCATTCGATATGATGGGATACTGCGGCAAGATGGCGAAGGTATCCATGGCAACCAGGAGCACGGGCTGGCCGGACAACGCGAAATGGCTGCAAGTCGGGATAGAACCGTTCGGCTTGCATGACAGGGGCGGAAGAACGAAAGCCTTCCGCCCCTTGCTTGGAGGGGGTTAACACATGGCAGACGTAAGGCCGTTCAAGGCAATTCGGGCTACAGCAGAATCGGCGCCGGTGGTCGCGGCGCTTCCCTACGACGTGCAGAGCGTGCCCGAGGCGCGCAAGATCGTGGCCGACAATCCGCAGTCGTTTCTGGCTATCGACGAGCCGGTCGTCAATTTCCCGGCCGGCACCGATCCCTTCGACTTGCTCGTGTACCTGAAGGCAGGCGCCATGCTGCGCGACCTGAAGACACGCGGGACCTACGTCGTCGATTCCGACGAGATGTTCTACCTGTACGAGCTGACAATGGACGGGCGCGTGCAGACGGGCCTGGTCGGATGCGTGGCCATCGACGACTACCTGAACGGCATCGTGAAGGAGCACGAGTCGACCCGCGTCGACAAGGAAGTCGACCGCATTAACCACGTGCGCGGCTGCGAGGCGCAAACCGGCCCCATATTCCTGGCCCATCATTTCGACGAAGAGCTCGCGCGGATCTACGAACAGGTGAAATGCGGCGAGTCGCTGTTCGATTTCACGGCCGACGACGGCGTGCGCCACCGCGGCTTCGCTGTTCCCGACGAGTTCGCCGAAACGGTCGCCGCGCGGTTCGACGCGCTCGGGCGCGTGTACATCGCCGACGGCCACCATCGCATAGCCGCCGCTTCGGAGGTCGCGAAGGCCCGCCGCGTGGCGCGCGGGTCGTCGGAGCCGACCGAGGAATCCGACTATTTCCTGGCCGTGCTCTTCGCCGACACCGAGCTGAAGATATGGCCTTACGAGCGCGTGGTGAAAGACCTGAACGGCC
>DMNP01000173.1 GCA_003452695.1 Eggerthellaceae bacterium | reverse complement strand
ATTTGTAGCAGTTTTGTAGCAGCCGGGGCACCGACGAGAAAGGAGCCGTTTTCTTACCCCCTCTGAACTGCGGTAATGTGAGCGCGAAAAAATCCCTATCTAAATGCATCTACTGAAGTTCGACGTGAAGCTTGCCTACAACGGCAAGTCCTGGCCACAGTTCCGCTCGAAATCGGGCACGACGAAATCGGGGACGCCGACGAGGTCGAATACGGGCTTGCCGATGACGTTGCAGCGTTATTCGAGGCCGTGGGTCTGCCCTTACCCGGACCGTCTCCGCTCATGCTGCTGCATCATCAGATCGCGCAGATAAATGGCATCATTTCCCATGCGGGGATCATTTACCCCCATACCATCGAAAAGCGGCTGGCGATTGCCTGGAACTCACAATACCGCAGGTCAGAAGTGGTGTGTCGAGATTTTCGACGCACCACTTCGCTCCAATAGAGAGCGCTTTTCTCGGGATGATTCGTACTGGAATTCGTACCACCCCAATTCACGAAGATATTACAGCGCAACATTGCAAACAATGCGCGCAACCCGAAGCTATTCGACCCTGAGGTGCGCCGGTGCGAGCCTCGCGCTTCCCGTTATGCTTGCCGTTACTGGGTGAGGCGCGCGGCGAGCGCGTTGATTTGCTCGTCGCTCATGCTGGCGGCCTTGAGGTAGTTGCGCGCCGGCTCTTCGTAGCTGAGGGTCCTCAGGTCTGCGGTGCTGTCGTCAACGCCCGCCAAGAACGCCAGCATACCGTCGATGTTGAGCCCGGCGATCGCATTGTATGAATCGGGGGCGCTTTCCTTCGTTATGCCGTAGTAGTTTTCGTAGGTGATCATATAGTCGGCAACGATTTCCTCATACGAGGCGCCGCAAAGCGCCTCGAGCAACGCGCATACGAAGCCGGTGCGGTCCTTGCCCTCGATGCAGTGGATGAGGTACGGGCCCTCGTGCTGCGACATGTCTATCAAGCCGGAGGAAAGCTTCTGCGCGAACGCGGCAGACTGGTAGCTTACGTTAAGGCCGAGCTTCCCGACCGCTCCCGCGCTTTCGAGGCCCTTGAAATACGAGAGGTCGACGCCTTGGCCTTGAGATTCCTGCACGAATCTGGCGACATCGTCCGCATCGTCCGACAAATCGAGGTCGTACGCTATGCCGACGCCCTCCATGAGCCTTTCCACATACGGGGCGCGCCCTTGCATGTTGGCGATAGGAGAGGCAGACCGGTATGCGACGCCGTCTTGCAGCGAGCCGCCTTCGAGCGGGCGGAAGTTCCCGAATTGCTCGTCGCTTGCATAGTCGGAGCGGTCGTCGGAATACGAGATGTTCAACGACTCCTGGATGGTTCGATACGCGCCCGCTTCGGCAAGCCTCACGGTCGCCGTGTCGTTTTCGGACAAGCCGGCCGCTTCCCAAAGGGAGTCCCCGTAGTTCAGTACCACTTCAATATGCGAGTACCCGGGGTAGCCGACGAGCAGAAGCTCGCCTACACGCGCGTAATAACCGTTGTAATAAGGTATGCCTTTCAGCTCGTATCCGTTCGAGAACGCGACGTCGACGCTGTCGCCGTACGCGAAGCCGAGGCTGTTGAACCGCTCGATCGTAACATCGAGGCATATGTTCCCATAGTCGGCATCGCGCGCGATGGCACAGTTCTCAAGCATGGGGGATGATGTCCCTTGCGAGGCGACCGGACCGCCGCCGGCCTCGCTCGGCCCGGACGCCGGCGTTGCCGCGCAGCCGGATAGCAAAGCGGCGCAAACCGCCAGCACCAATGCCAGAGAGGTGAACCCTTTCATCGACAATCCGCTTTTCCCCGATTCGCACGCATGGGTCGCTCCTTGTCCCAAGGAATCGTCTTGCCTGCCCATGATATCGCTTGGCGCCATGAATCGGAAAAGCAAATCCGGACGCGGCTGCACGAGTTGATGCGATAGAGGCTTACGAAGCGCTTGCGTTCGCTCTATGCAGCTTTGCGGGCGGTCGAGCAAGAGGGGCGTGCGAACCCTGTTACGCGCTTGCCCGCTAAGCGAATGTCATGGGCAAGGGACAGTAACGTCCGTTGCGGCCACGGTGTAGAATGTCTGCGTTCTGAAATCCGGGATTGAAGGGTGCATGGTGGGCAAGCGGTCGACGGCGCGGTTCGCAAACGGGGCGGTGTCTGCCGTGCTCGTCGTCTTCTTTCTGGCGCATGGTGTGTTGGGAAGCCTGGCGCTCGTCTTCGGCATTATCGGCCCGCTTGCCTGGCTCGTCTGGGTTGGAATGGCGTTGGTGGCAGTTCACGTGGTGATGAGCGTCGTTACGAGCCGCGAGCAGCTTTCCGATGCACAACGTCCGCCGAGCCCGCGCAAGAAGCGCCATCTGGCGTTGAAGTGGGCGACCGGCGCGCTGCTTGCGGCGTGCATTGCGGTGCATGTTGCCAGCTCCAATGCGCTTATCGCACGCTTGGCCATCGTGGCGTTGGCAATCGCCCTGGCTGCACATCTGTGCGTGGGCAGCAAGTCGCTGCTGACGGACTTGGGCGCGGACCGACGCTACAAGAACGCGTTCCGCGCAGCAGCCTGCGCATTTGCAGCGTTGTTCGTGGTGGCGGTGTTGGCAAGCGCCTTTCAGGCAGCCTGACGAAAAAAAGGGGGTTGGAAATGCTGGAAGTCGTTTCCCTTGAAGACGCGCGTTCTGTCGTGCACGACCGCTTTGCCATGACCGTGGCGAATACGGAGTCGGTCGCCCTGTCCGATGCGCTCGGCCGTGTCCTGGCGTGCGATCTCGTGGCGCCCGAAGGGGTTCCCGCCTTCGATCGGTCGATGGTGGACGGATTCGCGGTCGTGGCTTCCGATACCTTCGGTTGCTCGGATGCGCTGCCGGCGCTGCTCGACTTGGCGGGCGAGGTGGAAATGGGCGCGGATCCTTCATGCAGCTGCATTGCGGGCACGTGCGTGCGCATTCCCACGGGCGGACAGGTGCCCGAAGGAGCCGATGCCGTGGTCATGTTGGAATACTGCGAGGAATACGGCGATGGCAGCATCGGCGTGGCGCGTCCGGTTGCGCCGGGCGACAACATCGTGTACAGGCACGACGACGTGAAACCCGGGGAAGTGCTCGTGGCTGCGGGAACGCGGTTGCTCGCGCACCATGTGGGCACGATGGCCAGCTTGGGCTTGTCCCGCTGCGATGTGCGCACCCGTCCGGTCGTTGGCATCGTCTCTACCGGCGACGAGATCGTTCCCGTTCACGTGCGGCCCGTAGCGGCCCAGATGCGCGATGTGAACGCGCCCATGCTCGACGCCGCCGTGGCGGCCTGCGGCGCCGTGCCGATGCGGTTTCCCATCGTTCCCGACGATCACGATGCGCTGTTGGCCATAGTGCGCCAGGCCATCGAGTCTTGCGATGCCGTGCTGGTTTCGGGCGGGTCGTCTGCCGGCCAGAAGGACAACACGGCGCGCGTGCTCTCGGAATTGGGCGCGATGCTGTTCCATGGCATCGCCGTGAAGCCCGGCAAGCCCACGATGTGCGCGGACGTGCAGGGCAAACCCGCCTTCGGGCTGCCCGGGCATCCGGTGGCGGCGTATTTCATGTTCCTGGAACTAGTGAAGCCCCTGTTGCTGGGGAAATCCAGTGCGTCGGCAAGTGCCACAGCCCGGCTGTCGGCCGGCGTGCCGTCGAACCACGGGCGCACCGAACTGGTCGCCGTTCGGCTGGAACAGCAGGGGGAGAAGCTGGCTGCCGTGCCCGTCCGCGGAAAGTCGGGGTTGATATCTCAGCTAAGCGGGGCAGATGGCTATATCGAAATCCCGCGCAACCGGGAAGGCCTGGCTGCTGACGCCGAGGTGGTCGTCCGCTTGTTCTAGCAATGCGGATGCGTTGACAGCGCCGCTCGTTTTACATATTATTACGATTCGTAGATTCGTAACACCGAAGGGGGAATAATGAATCGTTTTAACGGGCGGCTATCCTGCGCGGTTGCTGTGGTTGCGGTTATGGCGGTGGCGTTAGCCTTGGCGGGGTGCAGCGGTGCGGCGCCTTCGTCTGCCGCGTCGTCTTCGGCTGCGAGCTCGGGGAACGCAGGCTCCGAAGGCGCGAGGTCGCAGGTGGTCGTGGCGCTTTCGACAGAGGCGGAACCCGAAGCAGGCTTCAATCCGGTTGTGAACTGGGGAAGCGGCGAGCACATGCACGAGCCGCTCGTGCAATCGACGCTTATCACGACCGATGCCGACCTGAATTTCCACAACGACCTTGCCACGACCTATCGCGTGTCCGAAGACGGCATGCAGTGGATATTCGGCATACGCAGCGACGCGAAGTTCACCGACGGCCAGCCCCTTACAGCCAAGGACGTGGCGTTCACCATCAACGAGATAATAAAGGAGCCGGCGGCGGAAACCGATCTTTCCATGGTCGATCATGCCGAGGCTCCCGATGATGCGACGGTGGTCATTTCGATGAAACGTCCGTACAACGCCCTGCTGTACGTTCTGGCAGTCGTGGGCATCGTCCCCGAGCATGCCTACGGCGCCGACTACGGCACCACGCCGCAGGCCACCATCGGTTCGGGACGCTATGTGCTGGAGCAATGGGACCGGGGCCAGCAGGCCATTTTCAGGGCCAATCCCGATTACTACGGCGAAGCGCCCAAGATGGATCGCGTTATCGTGCTGTTCATGGAAGAAGACGCGGCCCTGGCTGCGGCGAAGGCGGGCCAAGTGGACCTTGCCTTCACTGCGGCAACCCTGGCGGGCAGCGCACCGAGCGGCTATGGCGTGTTGTCGTGCAAGAGCGTGGATTCGCGCGGACTGGCCTTGCCCGTCGTGCCGTCGGGCACTACGGTACAAGCAGACAACGAGACGTATCCGGCGGGCAACGACGTTACCTGCAACGTCGAGGTGCGCCGTGCCATCAACGCGGGAATCGACCGCCAGAGGTTCATCGACAACGTGCTGAACGGCTATGGCACCATAGCCTACAGCGTGGGCACGGGCATGCCTTGGTATTCCGACGACATGCAAGTTGCCTACGACCCCGCCGCCGCAGAGAGGTTCCTGACGGATGCTGGCTGGGCAAAGGGAGCGGACGGCATCTATGCGAAGGACGGCTTGCGCGCATCCTTCGATGTTATATACAGCACGACCGACTCCGTGCGCCAGGCAATAGCGTTGGAGTTCGCCAATCAGATGAAGGAGATAGGCATCGAGGCGAAGGCGGTCGGCATGCCCATGAACGAGGCCATGGCGCTTGGCTATAGCACGCCGGTCGTATGGGGCTTTGGCAGCAATGCACCGATGGAGATAGAGAGCCTGTATGCATCGACGGGCAGCTTCAATGTCGCCGACTATTCCAATCCCGTCGTGGACGAGCACATAGCCGATGCGCTGGCGCAGCCGACGGTCGAAGAGTCGTTTGCCCATTGGAAGCAGGCGCAGTGGGACGGCGCAACTGGCTTCGCGCCGCGCGGCGATGCGCCGTGGGTGTGGATAGCCAATGTGGACCATGTGTTCTTCCAGCGCGACGGCTTGCAGGTGGCCGAACAGAAGCCGCAGCCCCATGGGCATGGATGGTCGGTCCTGAACAACGTCGACCAGTGGAGCTGGGAGTAAGGAGCCGGCTGCGCCAGCAGTGTGGTCGAACCCATGATCAGGTTCATATTGCGGAATATCGTGCGTTTGGCGCTGCTGCTTCTTGCGGTCAGCGCCGTCGCCTTTTTCCTTATCGCGGTTTCTCCAATCGATCCGGTGCAAGCGAACGTGGGGCAGTCGGCGTGGATATCCATGAGCGAGGCCAAGCGTGCGCAGCTCGCCGAGCACTGGGGTGTGGGGACGCCCATCTGGGAGCGCTACGCGCATTGGCTCGGCTCGGCACTGCAGGGCGATTTCGGAACGTCGCTGCGTTATAACGCTCCGGTGGCCGATGTCATCGCTTGGCGCGCGGGCAACACGCTGCTTCTGATGGCGGTGGCGTGGGCGGTAAGCGGCGTGCTCGGGTTCGCGCTGGGCGTTGTGGCCGGCGTAAATCGGGGAAGCGCCGTGGACAAGGCCGTGAAGGCGTATTGCTTCGTGCTGGCCGCCACGCCCACGTTCTGGCTGGGTCTCGTGTTCCTGATGGCGTTCGCCGTGGCGCTGGGATGGTTTCCCATCGGCTTCTCGGTGCCCGTGGGCAAGGCCGCAGCCGACGTGACCATCCTGGACGCGCTGCACCATATGGTCCTGCCCGCCATTACGCTTTCGGTCGTGGGCGTGGCCCAGATTGCTCTGCACACGCGCGAGAAGACGATAGACGTCATGGAAAGCGACTATGTGCGCTTCGCTCGTGCTCGCGGGCTAGGCATGTGGGCAACGCTCCGTCGGCACGGTCTGCGCAATCTGGCCTTGCCGGCAATAACGCTTCAGTTCGCTTCGCTGGCCGAGATATTCGGCGGCTCGGTCCTGGTCGAGCAAGTGTTCTCCTACCCGGGCCTGGGCCAGGCGGCGGTAACGGCCGCGATGGGCGGCGATGCGGCACTGCTGTGCGCCATAGCCGTTGTTTCGTCGGCGCTCGTGTTCTGCGGAAACCTCGTTGCCAACGTTTTATACGGTGCTATCGACCCGCGCATGCGCACAGGCGAGGTGGCCCGTGGATAGAGGGGAGGAGAAAGGTGCCCGGTCGATGAAAGCCTCCGCACAGACGCCGCTGCCTGCGCTGTCCGCACGCGAGACGCAGTTCCTGTCCGTGCCCGTGCTGCATGTGCCGCTTGAGCGGCGCATGGCCAACCGCAGGCAAACGTTTGCAATATGCGTGGGCGCGGCGATGCTTCTCGTGGTCGTGGTCGTGGGCGGCCGCGTGTTGGCGGGCGATGCCGTTGCGGCCGATTTTTCCGCCAAGGGCCTGGCGCCTTCGGGGCAGCACCTGTTCGGGACGGACTGGATGGGCCGCGACATGTTCGCGCGCACTGCAGCCGGCTTGTCCACGAGCGTGCTCGTCGGCTTGCTGGCCGCAACGGTTTCGGCGCTCATCGCGCTTGCGCTCGCGGCCATTGCGGCACTCGGGGGCAAGCGCGCCGATGCCGTGGTCACCTGGCTCGTGGACTTGTTCATGGGCATTCCCCACATCGTCATGCTCATCCTTATCTCGTATGCGCTGGGCAAAGGCTTCTGGGGAGTGACCATCGCGCTAGCCGTTACGCATTGGCCCAGCCTGACGCGCGTGCTGAGGGCCGAAATCCTTCAATGCAGCCAATCGCAGTTCGTGGCACATGCGCGAAAACTCGGCGCAAGCCGCGTGCGCATTGCCCTTTCGCACATGGTCCCCTATGTTCTTCCCCAGTTCATCGTGGGACTCGTGCTGCTGTTCCCGCATGCCATCATGCACGAGGCGGCCATAACGTTTCTCGGTTTCGGCCTGCCGCCCGACTTGCCCGCCGTAGGCATTATCCTGTCGGAATCCATGTCGTATCTATCCGCGGGCATGTGGTGGCTTGCGCTCTTTCCTGGTCTGGCGCTCGTGGTCACCGTCATGTTGTTCGATGTCGTGGGGTCGGGTGTGCGCCGCATGGTCGATCCGCACAGTTCGCAGGAATAGGAAGGGGAGATTGCCGTGGAAGAAACGCTGCAGCCACACGTGCAACCGCATCCTCCTCTGCCGGAGCATCCAGCCATGCACGACCGGGGTCAGGCTCATCATCACCACACGCATGCCATGTCCTCGCGCCACGAGCAGGGGCATCATCTGCTGCAGGTGGGCGACTTGTCCATCGGATTTCGCATGTACGATCCCGATGCGTCCTACTTCTCGGCCAAGCAACGCACGACCTACGTTATCC
>DMNP01000280.1 GCA_003452695.1 Eggerthellaceae bacterium | reverse complement strand
ACAAGAACGGCGCCATCCGCCGCGTGAACGTGAACATCGCGGCCACGACGGTCGACGAGTACCGCATGCTGAAGCAGGCCGAGATAGGCACCTACATATTGTTCCAGGAAACGTACCACAAGGAGAAGTACCTGGAACTGCACCCGACCGGCCCCAAGCGCGATTACAACTGGCACACCGAGGCGCACGACCGCGCCATGCAGGGCGGCATCGACGACGTGGGACTGGGCGTGCTGTTCGGCCTGGACGGCTACGCCTACGAGTTCTGCGGGCTGGTCATGCATGCCGAGCACCTGGAAGCCACCTTCGGCGTGGGACCGCATACCATCAGCGTGCCGCGCGTGAAGCCGGCCGACGACATCGACCCGACCGACTTCGACAATTCTCTTACCGACGAGCTGTTCGAGAAGATAATCGCGCTCATCCGCATCACGGTGCCGTATACGGGCATGATCATATCCACCCGCGAGTCTGAGGCCGTGCGCGCCGCGGCGTTGAAGTACGGCATATCGCAGATATCGGGCGGGTCGCGCACGAGCGTGGGCGGCTACGTGCAAGAGGAGCGCCCGCACGACACCGAGCAGTTCGACGTGTCGGACCAGCGCACGCTCGACGAGGTTATAGGCTGGCTTATGGAAAACGACCATATCCCCAGCTTCTGCACGGCATGCTACCGCGCGGGGCGCACGGGCGACCGCTTCATGGAATTCTGCAAGTCCGGGCAGATATTGAACTACTGCCATCCCAATGCGCTGATGACGCTTGCCGAATACCTTGCCGACTACGCCAGCCCCGCCACGCGCGACCGCGGCTTCCAGCTTATCGAACGCGAGCTTCCCCGCATAGCCGACGACCGCGTACGCGCCAAGGCCGCCGACAACATCGCCCTGATCCGCTCGGGGGATGCCCGCGATTTCCGCTTCTAGGCGATGGGAATGAGTCGGGAGAAACGATCTCTCGACTCATTGCAGGGGACGCAGGCTGCGCTCCAGAATGCCGTGAAGGTGCGCGATGGCCATGCCGTAGTTCACGATGGGCACCCCCGCCGCGCGGGCGCAGGCAACGCGGTGCGCCATTTCCTTTTCGTTCATCATGCAGGCCCCGCAGTGCACGACGAGCGCGAACTCGGACAGGTCGTCGGGAAAATCGCCGCCCGACACGAACGTGAACTGCGGCTGCGCACCGGCATGCTGGCGAATCCACGCGGGAATTTTCACGGTGCCGATGTCCTCGCATTGGCGGTGGTGCGTGCACCCCTCGGCTATGAGAACGCGGTCGCCGTCCGCAAGCGACCCGAGCGCACGCGCGCCTTCCACGAAGGCGTCGAGGCTTCCCTTGTAGCGCGCCATCAGGATGGAAAACGACGTGAGCGGCGTTTCGTCGGGAACGGCCTTCGCCACGGCGCCGAACACCTGCGAATCGGTGATGACGAGCCGTGGCGGCGTGGCGAGCGCGCCGAGCAGGTCCGAAAGCTCCTCGGGCTGGCACACGAGCGCGCTGGCGTGCGTGTCCAGGATGTCGCGCAGGACCATCTGCTGGGGCAAGATGATGCGGCCTTTCGGTGCCGATTCGTCTATGGGGACGACGAGCACGACCACATCGCCTTCGTCCACGAGGTCCGCGACCAGGCGCTTGCGCGGGCCGGCGTCTGCCACCTGCCTGCCGATGAGCTCCTTCAGCTCCCCGATGCCCGTTCCCGCCAGCGCGCTGACGTACAGCTCGTTGTCCCGACGGTCGGTCGGCGCGGCGCCTTCCAGCAAGTCGGCCTTGTTCCAGGCCACGATGTAGGGAACCCCGCGCCGCTCGAATTCGGCTATCAGGTCGCGGTCGGGCGCCGACATGCCCGCCGTCGCATCGACCACGAGCACGGCGATATCGCAGCGGCGCAACGCCTGTTTCGCACGCCGCACGCGCAACGCGCCGAGGTCGCCCTCGTCGTCGATGCCGGGCGTGTCGACGATGACCACCGGCCCGATGGGCAGCAGCTCCATCGCCTTCTTCACCGGGTCGGTCGTCGTTCCCAGCGTATCCGACACCACGGCCAGGTCCTGGCCCGTAACGGCGTTCACCACGCTCGATTTCCCCGCGTTGCGCACGCCGAAGAACCCGATGTGCACCCGTTCGCCCGAAGGCACCTCGTTCAACCCTGCCACAATGCCCCCTCTCGCGCTTGTGGCCGAGCGCGCTTCAGCGCCCACGCGCGCTGCGCCAACGTTGGCATCGGCGTCAGCGCCAGCACCCGAGCGTGCTCCCACATCGCGCATTTCGCTCCATTACTTCAGGGGTAATGTACCATCCTTCAGCTTCCGAAGCATGGCGCCGCGCATCCGAGACGCACGACCGACGGCCAAACCGCGGCCAGCGGCTTATGGCTCCGCGCTACTTCCCGCAACCCGGCCGGCAGCGAAGGCCGAGATTCGCACTCGGCTTCGGCCTTGTTCTCGTATTCGTCGGGAAATCGGACAGAGATTTGCCGTGGCGTTTTCCCGATGGGCCTCGAAATAAGCACGGGGGCACGCCGGCGCTTGCCCAGCCTCTCTGAACATGGGCAACCGGCCCGTCTTCCAGACGTTCGACCCCTGCGAAGTCGCCCTCGTTCCCTCCCCGCCCCCGCCGCCGACCGGACTGCTGGCACTAACGCTTTCATGCCTTCACGCAGCAAGTATCTACGAGGGATCCTTTGCACTTAAACGGGCGAACGAAGACGAGCTAGCGACTATCACGATCACGGCTTGAAAAGCGGTTCGGGCGGATTTCCCGATTTCAACGACGGCAACGGGCGTCTACCCAGGTCCGCTTGACGCCATCTGCATGATTGCCGCATCTGCAAAGCCGAAACGACTCTTCGCGGTAATGCGTGTCAGATGCATGCCACATTCTGGGAAGATATGTGGGAATTCCTGTTGTAAAAGTGGTTCCACCTGGTCATATAACTGTAAGCAGTTTCATTGTAGTATCGAGCTATGAACACTACCAGCAACATCGTCATTGCCGACGAATCGGCGCTCCACGTCTACCTGCATTGCGGCGGACTCGAGCGCATCGGGGCGCATCGCACGCTCGACGAGCCTCTATCGCCTACTCCCCTCGACCAAGCCGCGATTCAATCGGTGCAACTGGATCATCCCCTCTACGGGGACGCACCCGTGAAGCTGCTGACAGGAAGCATGGCATCGCGGCGAAAAACCCAGCGCTACGTCATGCGATGCTGTTCGAGCGAACTGCCTTCGAAATCGTTCGTGAAACTGAAAGAGGGGCTGTACCTCGCATCGCCTGAACTCGTTTTTGCGCGGATGGCCTCCTTCGTTTCGGAAGCAAAGCTGGCGCTTATCGGGATCGACCTCTGCGCACGCTATTACATTCGCACTCCTGGAAACGAGATCTGCGACCGCGACCGATTCGCAACGACGCCTGCAGAACTCGCCGATTACCTGAAAGTCATGCCGAATATCGCGGGTACCTCGAAGGCAAGGCGCGCACTAGGCGAAATTGCCGAAAACAGCGGGTCGCCCTTGGAGAGCAAGATGTTCCTCCAGTTCAGCTCTCCAATGCGGAAAGGCGGATTCGCACTGCCATTCACCCATATGAACTACGATGTTCGGGCCGGCCGCCTTGCGCATATTACCGAGCAAGGCGACTTCTGCATAGACCTGGTGAACCCCGCTATGAAAATCGGCGTGGAATACGATGGCGAAGAGCACCACGGCGATGCCAGCCGCGATAAGAGGCGCAGGAATGGACTGGCCTCGCTTGGCTATACCATCTTCCCCATCGACAAATCGGTTCTGTTCGACCCGGAAGCAACCGAGAAGGCCGCCTACCAGATTGCCCAAAGAATTGGGCGAAGAATCCGCAAGCCAAAAAACTGGGAAGCGAAATACGCGGAACTCCGCACGGAGCTTGGCCTGCCCACATAAGCAAGGAACCGCATCCTTCAACCGATTACGACCACGGCCCCGTGGAAACCCGCACCCTTCGACCGATTACCGCCACGGCCCCGCGGAAACCCGCACCCTTCGACCGGCCCCGCCGCACCCCGATTCAACCGCCCTCTGCGGCCGATTTGCGCCGCGCCCCGACCGAT
>DMNP01000027.1 GCA_003452695.1 Eggerthellaceae bacterium | reverse complement strand
GAGCTGGTGGAGGAGGTCTTCCGCGACCAGTTCGAGATGCCGTTCGTGCACGTGCATGCCGAGGACCGCTATGCGGAACTGTTGGCGGGCGTGAAGGACCCCGAGCAGAAGCGCAAGGTAATCGGCACGCAGTTCTGGAAGGAGTTCTTCGCGGTCGCCGAGCAGCTCGACGGCGTGAAGTTCCTGGCACAGGGCACCATCTATCCCGACATCATCGAGAGCGGCTCGCGCAAGACCGGGGGCAAGGCTTCTACGATAAAGAGCCACCACAACCTCATCCCCTTCCCCGAAGGGGTGTCGTTCGACCTTATCGAGCCGCTCGACCACTTCTTCAAGGACGAGGTGCGCGCGCTGGGCACGGCGCTCGGCCTGCCCGACCACATCGTGTGGCGCCAGCCGTTCCCCGGCCCGGGCCTTGCCATCCGCATAATCGGCGACGTCACTCCCGAGAAGATAGCGATATTGAAGAACGCGGACGCCATCGTGCGCGAGGAGCTGGACGCCTACAACGCGCGGCTTTTCGCGGAAACCGGCGAGCGCAATTCCGAGCACAGCTGCTGGCAATACTTCGCCGTGCTGCCCGATATTCGCAGCGTGGGCGTGATGGGCGACGAGCGCACCTACCAGCGCCCCGTTATCGTGCGCGCCGTGGAGAGCACCGACGCCATGACCGCCGATTGGGCCAAGCTGCCCTACGAGGTGCTGGGCAAGATTTCGAGCCGCATCGTGGCAGAAGTGCCCGGCGTGAACCGCGTTGTCTACGACATCACCCCCAAACCTCCGGGAACCGTGGAATGGGAATAAAATTCGGGACATAACACTCTTTCACGATTTGACTTAAAAACACATCGTTTTCGCAGTTCAATAGTGGTGTGTCAAGATTTTCGGCACACCACTCTTTCGCAGAAAGCAGCACCCCTTTCGGGATTATCTTTCCAAGGATTCCTCTAAACCAACCGCATTTCCAACCGCTTCCCTTCATATGGGTTTGATCCACATAAGCACCGCATATGTGCGATAAATGCACAAAACACGTACGACTTTTGTGCATTGGAGGCCGAACATGCTGCGGGATGCAATGACAAAACTCAAAACTTGGAAGGACAAGGCCCAGCGAAAGCCCCTGATTCTGAGGGGCGCTCGACAGACGGGGAAAACCTGGCTCCTCAAGGAGTTCGGCCGATTGGAATTCGACTCATTGGCATATGTTGACCTGCTGGCAAGCTCGCGCGCACGCGAGGTTTTCGATGGGGATTTCGACATACCGCGAATAGTCTCTGCGCTCTCTGTAGAGTCCGGCACCAGAATCGAGGCCGGCAAGACGCTCATCGTGCTCGACGAAATCCAGGAGGCGCCGCGCGCGCTCACAGCGTTGAAGTACTTCTGCCAAGATGCCCCCTGTTATCATGTGGCAACTGCAGGATCGTATCTGGACATCGCAAAGCACGAGGGCACCTCTTTCCCAGTTGGGAAAGTAAACATGCTTTCCCTCGAACCTATGAGCTTTCTGGAATTCCTCGACGCAATAGGAGAAGGCGCCGCTGCCGAAGCCTTGCGCAAGGAAGGTGCTGCGGGGATCGACCCTGCGCTTTCAGGGAAGATGGAGCAGCTCCTGAGGGAGTACCTCTTCGTCGGCGGCATGCCCGAGGCCGTCGGCTCCTTCGTCGCCGAACGGGATTATTCCGCTGTTCGCGAAGTGCACAGCGAGATCCTCGATGCGTACGACCTCGACTTCTCGAAACACGCACCTGTCCGCATCCTTGAGCGCATGAGGCTTGTATGGGAAGGGCTCCCCGCTCAGCTTGCCAAGGAGAGCAGGAAGTTCGTGTATGGGGCCGTCAGACCGGGCGGACGCGCGCGAGATTTCGAAGAAGCAATACGGTGGCTTGCCGACTACGGCGCGGTGCATCGCGTCTCCCGCGCATCTGCATTGCGCGCTCCGCTTACGGCATACCGCGACGAGAGAGCCTTCAAGCTCTTCTGCGTTGACGTCGGATTGCTTGGAGCGCTTGCCCATCTTCAGCCATCCGTGCTTCTTGGTCGTGCACGGCGAGGTTAAACTCATCGTGCCGTACAAATTCCCGCTCGTGATGGGAAACGAGCTCGTGGGGACGGTCGAGAAGCTGGGGCCCGGCGCTACCCGCTTCGCCGTCGGGGACCGCGTCTACGGGCGCATGCCGCTCGCCAAAATCGGGGCGTTCGCAGAGTACGCGGCCGTCGCCGAGAACGCGCTGGCCCACGTGCCGGGCTACCTCTCCGACGAAGAGGCCGCCTGCGTGCCGCTTACCGCCCTCACAGCACTGCAGTCGCTCGAGCTCATGAATGCCAAGGCGGGCGAATCCATCTTCATCTCCGGCGGCACGGGAAGCCTCGGGGCCATGGCGGTGCCCATAGCCGCCGGCAGGGGGCTTGCCGTCGCCACCAACGGCAACGGCGCCTCCGAGGAACGCATGAGGACGCTCGGCGCATCGACGTTCATCGACTACCGCAAACAGGACTATGCGGACGTGTTGCACGACGTGGACCACGTGCTCGACACCCTGGGAGACCGCGAGCTCGAAAAGGAGTTCTCCGTGCTCAGGCCCGGCGGCACGCTCGTCTCTCTGCGCGGGATGCCCAACGGCGAGTTCGCACGGCGCTCGGGCTTCCCGACCTGGAAGCGCCTGGCGTTCGGCATGGTGGGCCGCAAGTACGACAAGATGGCCGCGAAGCGAGGGCAGAGCTACCGCTTCGTGTTCGTGCATGAGGACGGCTTGGGCCTCGAGCAACTGCCGGATATTCTCGGCGAGCGCAGGATCGAGGCATCGGTCGATACGGTCTTTTCCCTCGACGACGTCAACGCCGCCATGGCCAAAGTCGCCGCGGGTGGCTCCAAGGGCAAAACGATCCTCAAGATCTAGAGCGCAGTTGCCTTGAATTGTTTCCCAGCAACCGAAGCATTGCCGTTTGCCTCCCTTCCAGCGCCAGGTGAATTGTTTGCCGTCCGCATCGCAACCCCGCTTGTGCTCTAGAATGCGAGGCGTGAGGTTACGAACCGCTTCAGGGGGAAGGCGTGGGAAAGAGCTGTCGGACATGACGCTGGAAGAGCTATGGGACGTGTTCCCCGCTCATGCGCTTTCGCCCGTCTCCCCTTCCAGCTGCTGGCTCGACCGTGGAAGACGACGATCGAAATCGCGGATGCGCAGGCTGGGAACATGCAGCAGGGCCAGCCAGAGCGTGCAGGACAGCACGACGCACACCAGCATGATCGCGCCGAGCCCGAAGATGTAGTTCGGCCACGGCGCCACGATTACGCTCATGCCCACCACGCCGAACATGCACACGGTGAACCCGATAAGCGACGAGGCCGCGCCCGTGTCGCCTTCCTGCTGCGACAGCAGGATATTGGTGGTGTAGGGCCGGATGGCGCTCTGCAGCACGGCGAACACGATGAGCGCCCCGCAGAACGCGAACACCGACGAGCTGCCCACGAACAGCAGCGCCAGGGCCGCCACGAAACCGAGCGCTATCATCACGTGAGTGAAGCGCCGCGGCGTCACCTTGCCCCGCGCCTTAATCCAGATGAAGGGCCCGAGCGCGGTGAAGGCCGCGGTAACGGCGAAGAAGTAGGTGTATTCCTGGGGCGTGGTGCCGAAGAAATCGATGTAGACGTAGGACCCCACGGCCAGATACGCGCTGAACGCCACGTTGAACAGGGCAACCATGACGAGCAGCGTCATGAACGAGCCATTGCGGCCCACGGCGACCAGGCCGCCCATCGTGGAGAGCACGCCGCCTTCGCTGCGCTCGTCTGCAGGCAGGCTTTCCTGGAACAGCACGGCAAACACCAGGCAGATGGCCCCGAAGATGGCAAGCGCCACGAACGATGCCCGCCACGAGAAGAACTGCAGCAAAATGCCCCCGACCAGCGGCGCCACCACCGGCCCGACCACCGCGAGCACCTGGATGATGGATATCATCTGCTCGCGGCGCTCCGGCACGAAGCAGTCCTTCACCAGCGCCATGCTCACGGCCATGAGCG
>DMNP01000217.1 GCA_003452695.1 Eggerthellaceae bacterium | reverse complement strand
CGCACAGGCGGTTGCGCTGCCAGATGGGCAAGACGCGCGCGAGGCAAACGAGCAGCCCGAAGGTGAAAGCCCAAAAGCGGTCATCGCGGCAGTGCTCGCAAACATCGCCATTGGCATCGTGAAATTCATCGCGGCCGCCATCTCCGGCTCGTCGGCCATGGTCTCGGAGGGAATCCATTCCATCGTCGACTCGGGCAACGGGCTTCTCATCCTGTTCGGCATAAAGCGGGCGCAACGCAAACCCGACATCGAGCACCCGTTCGGCTACAGCCAAGAGCTCTATTTCTGGACGCTCGTCGTGGCCATCATGATATTCGCCTTTGGCGGCGGGGTGTCGATGTACGAAGGCTTCAAGCGCATTATGGAGATTACGCCGGAAACGGTGCTCGGCGACCCGACGCTCAACTACATCATCCTCGGAATATCGGCCGTGATCGAAGGCGTCTCGCTGTCGGTGGCGCTGCGCGAGTTCAACGCGGCGCGCGGCGACACGAAGCCGCTGCAGTTCATCAAGCAGGCTAAGGACCCCAGCCTGTTCACGGTGGTCCTGGAAGATTCCGCCGCAGAGGCGGGTCTGGTCATCGCGTTTCTCGGCACGCTCCTGGGCCATCTAACTGGAATCGCGTACTTCGACGGCATAGCATCGCTGCTGATCGGCGCCTTGCTGGCCGGCGTGGCCATCGTCTTGCTTCGCGAGACCAAGGGGCTGCTCATCGGCGAAGGCCTGCGCGCAGACGAGATACGGGAAGTAACCCGCATCGTCGAAGAAAACCCGCACGTCGTGGAATGCGGGCGCGTGCTGTCGTACTACCTGGGGCCACGCGATTTGCTCGTGGCCATCGATGCCACGTTCGAAGAGCACGCGCAGCACGATGTCATCGACGATGCCATCGACACCATAGAACGCGGAATCGTGCGCGCATTTCCCCAGACCACGCGCATCTTCATCGAGCCCGAAAACCTGCGGGCCACCCAAGCGGCCTCGCTGCGCATTCGAAAGCTCATCGACCGCGACGCCTCCCCAAGCTCTGGGCATTAGGACGCGCAGGAAGACGCGTGGAGGAAACGGCATGAAAGCTGCCGCGATAACGCAACTGTTCTTTTACGGCCAGGGATAACGTTGGCATAAATCGCAACTTCGGACACTAACGAAACCCCTTCTAGCCCAACGAGGCGGCCGCATCGCAGAGCGCCGTTTACGCAAGCTCGTCGAAGCACATCGCCCACTCGTCACAGTCCGACCGTCCCTGCTGCGCAGAAGCTGCAATTCACACGCCCCCTTGCTCGACCGCCCGGCGGGCTGCGCAGAGCAAGCTGCAACGCCCGGACGGCGACGACGCGCCATCTGGCGGTTTTTCCTCGTCTATAATACGCCGTATGGCAACGACGCTTGCAGCATATTCCACGGTGGCGCCCGACGAAGCGGGCGAATCGTTGTTCGAGGACCGGAAGAGCCAGTTCTTCGGCTTCGCCGTTCATGCCGAATCGGCCGAGCAGGCAATAGATTTCAGGCATGAGGTTATCGAACGGATTCCCGAGGCCAGCCATTACGTATCTGCCTGGATGCTCGCAGACGGGTCCGAAGCGTTCTCGGATGCGAAGGAACCCCATGGATCCGCCGGGCTGCCGGTGTTGAACGCCATAAAAGGACGCGGCTTGAAGGACACCGCCTGCGTGGTGGCCCGCATATTCGGGGGCACCCTGCTCGGCAAGGGGGGCCTTATGCGCGCCTACACGAAAGCTGCATCCAATGCACTCGACGCCGCACGCATCGTGCGCCGAGTTCCCTGCCGGCAGATGGAAATAGCCACTCCTTACCAGTTCTACGAACCCTTGGCGAAATACCTGCCCCAATGGAACGCGCACATCGACAGCGTCGATTTCTCGGATCAGGTGAAGCTGTTTGCGTCGGTGCCCGTGGAAGATGCCCAGCACCTGGCAGAGCGCGTGCGCGAGTTCACCCATGCACGCGCCACGTGCCAGCTCGGCCTGGAAGAATTACGGTTCCTGGAATAGACGCCGCCGCAGGTGGGGTGCCGATGTTTTGAACGAGGCCAAGGCCTCGGCAAGCACTGATTTATGCCGTCGGGCCCAGGGTGCGCAGGGCGAGTGCGCCTCAACTGAAAGCCGAATGCGCCCAACGCTTCGCTTCGCTCGCTACGTGGGTAAACGAGGTTTGAAGGCAAAGCGCGCCGCCCTGCACGGCCTGGGCCGGCATGATGAATCTGTGCTTACCTAGACCGCCAGGAAGAAGCTTGCCAGGAACACGACCGACAGCACGTAGGTAAGCCAGTACTTCGAACTCGCCTGCCCCGTGCAGATGTTTATGATCGAGAACGCTATCATGCCGAGGCCTATGGAATGCCCCACGGAACCCGACACGGGCATGGCTATCATCATGAGCGCGATGGGCACGGCGTCGTCGAGTTTGCTCCACTTCACCTTGCCGACACCGCCAAGCATGACAATGCCCACGTAGATGAGCGCAGCCGATGTTGCCGGTGCGGGGATAACGGCGGCAATCGGAGCTATGAATACGCACAGGAAAAAGAGGATCGCGCAGATAAGCGTCGTGAGCCCCGTGCGGCCGCCGGCGGCAATGCCCGCTGTCGATTCCGCATAGGTCGTGACCGTCGACGTGCCCGCGAACGACCCCACCACCGTGCCGATGGCATCGGACAGCAGCGCCGGCTTCAGCCACGGCATCGATCCATCGCGCTCCACCATGCCCGACTGCTCGGCGGTGCCCAGCAACGTTCCCAAGGTGTCGAACATGTCCACGAGGCACAGCGTGACGACCAGCGAAACGGCCGCTGCCCAGCCAAGCCCGAGAAAACCTTCGAAATTGAACTTGAACAGGGTCAGGTCCACCATATCGCCAAACGCAGGCACCCACGATGCCGTGGCAAGGTTCGCGAAGGGATCGATTCCCAGAAAAGCAGCTTGCCCCACCCAATAGAACGCCGACGCCAGCAGCATGCCGTAGAGCACCGCTCCCCTTACACCGCGATGCGCCAGCAACACGATGGCAAACAGACCCAGCAGCATGGTGACGACGGTCAGCACCATGGCGGGATAGGCATCGGTCATGGTGGCCATTGCACTTGTAGGCGTGAGCGCGCCGAAGAAGTCGCGCAGGGCATAGAACATGTTGCCCTGACCGTCCACGACACCGGCATTCGAACCCAGCCCGATGTTCAGCAACATCAGGCCGAGCGCCGGACCAATTCCCAAGCGAACGCAAGTCGGAATCGATTCCACTATTTTCGCGCGCACGTTGCACAGCGTCAGCACCACGAACACGACGCCCTCGGCAAGCACGATGACAAGCGCAGCCTGGAAAGAAGCGACGTAGGAGGCGCCGGTCAGTGCGGCAATCTGACCCACGACCATAGCAAAGAAGCTGTTCAAGCCCATGCCCGGCGCAAGGCAAAACGGTTTGTTGGCCAAAAAGGCCATGCATACCATGGCGATGCCCGATGCCAGACATGTTGCCAGGAACACCGCGTTCCACAACTCGTCGCCACCGGCACGCCAATTGGTGAGCAGGTTCGGGTTCAGCGTGATGATGTAGGCCATCGTCATGAACGTCGTAATGCCCGCGATGATCTCGGTGCGAACGTTCGTGCCGTTTTCCTTTAGCTTGAAAAGCATTTCCATATGCTCATCGTCTTTCGCCAGCTATCACCGTGCAAGCTTGTTGCGGTACAACATGTCGTCGGCTCCGGCAACGAGATGGGCTCGCGTCTCCGACGCCGACTTGCAGACGGCATAGCCGACGCTGCAGGCCAAATCATATTGGATGCGGGACTCGCGCGCAATGCTCGTCAGGGTTTCCTGTATAAGACGAGCGACGGTTTCCGGATCGAGCGAAGCCCCTTCTGCGCTGATGACCACGAATTCATCGCCTCCCCAACGGCCCGCGAAGGCGTTCACCTGCGAGCAGACGCTGCGCAGCGCATCGGCCATCAGACGCAATGCATGGTCGCCTTCCAAATGACCATAGGTGTCGTTGATGTCTTTGAAATGGTCCATGTCGATGATGAACAGGCACAGCGGATGGCTGGCAGAAGCCCGCGACATGCTGCTCTCCAGATACGATTCGGCACGACGGCGGTTGTTCAGTCCCGTCAGCGCATCGTTGGAGATGCGCGATTCCTGCAGGCCCATCATCACGAACACAACGGAAATCATGATTCCCGCCGCAGCCACCGGCATGTCGGGCACGAACAAATCGAATACGGCAGCGCTGGCGGGAGCCAGCATGAACACGATGAACATCAGGCTCATCTGCCGTTCCTCGCGTGTCGTGGCAATACGATACTGGCGAATCGCCAACGTCGTCGCCGCCAGCAGGTAGAGCAGCGGCACGAAGGTGATAACGATGTGCATGGCGCCATAGGCAATGCTGCCATCGGGCATGAAGATGACGTTTTGGTTAGTGAAATAGCCGATGGCATGGAAAACGACCACGAGTGCAGCAGGTATGGCGGTCAGGATGCGCAACAGTTTGCTGTTCGTCACCTTGCTCCTGAAATACGCCAAGCTGAAGCCCAGCCAGAAATAGGCCGCGAACGCGATTGCCGTCAGGTTTACGCCGTTCACAATGCAAAGCAGCACATCGCTTGGATTGAAGGCCTGGCTGAAGACTAGTATTGCCCAGATCGCGTCGAAAACGACGAACACCAGATTAGCCGTGAGCAGCAGAAGAAAGTAGCGCACCTGCAGCTCGGAGCCGCTGTCGCGCGATATGTTGCTGGAAATGATGACGGTCAGCACAAGGCATAGGAAGTCCACTACGACATAGGCAACGCAAAACTGAGAAGCGGCAACCATGAGAACCATTCGTACGCAACCGGCAATGCAGAGTCCATATTACCCCCAAGCACACCATCGCGCAAACACCCCTTGGATACAGACGGCGTAAAGTTGATGGGGGTAG
>DMNP01000078.1 GCA_003452695.1 Eggerthellaceae bacterium | reverse complement strand
CACGGCAGGGGCCAGCTCGTGTCCTTCGGAGGTAAGGCGCACGCCTCCGCGGTCGCGTTCGAGCAGCTTCACGCCCCATTCGTGTTCCAAATCGGCGATCATGCGGCTTACGCCCGATTGCGAATAGCCCAGCGCCTCGGCCGCTTTCGTGAAGCTGCCCATGTTCGCGGCCGTCAGAAATGCCCGGTATTTCATCAACGCGCTATCCATGCAAGCTCCCTTCTCCGTGCTGCGCTTTGTGCTACGCTCCGGGCGGCGCAGCCGGCGTCCGTCGCCGCTTGCAACGTGGCTTTCGAGTGCCCGGATCATCCTTTTGCAGCGTCGTGAACCGCGTGCAGACAGGGCCGCCCCTGGCAAATTCTATCATGACATATGTGCATGAGAAACATGCTAAACATTCGCTTTTCAGATTGCGTGGCAGGGTGCATACTGTGGGCAGAGAAGAGAGATAAAGAAAAACGAGGGAAAAGAGGCAACCATGAGCACGAGGAACGAGAACAACAACGGCCTGCTGATCTGCGGTGCATGCGCCATATCTGCCAACCCCGATTCCAACGAGCCGTCGTCCATCGGCATGCTTGGCAACGCCATCCGCAACCTTTTCACGCGCAAGTCCAGCACGCGCATGGCGGTGAAGGCCAACTAGCACGGCAGGCACCTACATAACCGACGCGCTTCCCGCGCCCCGCCCCGAGACCATCGCCCTCGGGGCGGGGCCGTTTTCCGTCGTGTACCGCGTCGGATGGCCATCCGCTCGGCGCCCAACCATGCTTCAGCGTGCGAAGGTGGTGCGGATGAAGCGCTCGCCGCGGTCCAGGGCGGCCTCGCGCACGCGGGCGTCGGGCACGGCCTGCACGAAGCAGGCATGCTCGTCGTGGGCGCCCTGCCCGTGGAGCACGCCCACGGCGCCGGCGTCGCTTCCCACCGCCACCAGGCATCCGCGTTCGACCGCGCCCGCAATCGCTCGCAGCGACGCCTCGTAAATGCGCTCGAGCACGTCTTTGTCGAAGCGTCCCGTGCCGCGAAGGTTGCGCGCAACGGTCGCGGTCGGCACGTAGCAGGTGCGCGACACGGCCAGCGCGTCCAGGCATTCGTCGTCGATGTAGTTGCCGTGCTCGATGCTGTCCACGCCCGCTTCCAGCGCGGCAAGCACCGCCCGCTTGCCGTTGGTGTGCGACATCACCGCGAAGCCGGATTCGTGCGCGATGTGCACCATCTCGCGCACTTCGCGTGCATCCAGGTCCTCGTGCGTAATGCGCCCGAAGTGGTCGAAATCCATGATGCCCGTTGTCATTATCTTGATGAAGTCCGCCCCCAGGCGCGCGGCCTCTTCAACGAGCTGCGCGTATTGGCGCAAGTCTTCGAAGGCGCGCCCCACGATATGCCCGTAATGCCCGGCCTTGTGGATGGCGAAGGCCGGCGTGCGGTAGTCTATGCCGTACTCGGGCGCCAGGCGGGCCGCCAGCAGCGAAACGCCGTGGGCATCGCCCCCGTCGCGCACGAAGCGGATGCCCGCATCGCGGTATGCCGCCAGGCACGTGCGCACGTGCGCTTCGTCGGGCCCATCGGCGTGGCGTGCCATGGCGCGCTTGAAGTCCACGCCGTCCATGGCCGCATGCGCGTGGCATTCCCCCCGCGGCGCCCCCTGCGCCCCCGGCGCTGCGCCAAGCTTCCCATCGGTTTCAACATCGCCTGCATGCATAATCCGAACCCCTTTCGCTCGGTTGCTATTCCCGATCGTCGTCGTCCGCATCGGCTTTGTCCTCGCCGATGCGCGCGTGAAGCGCGAGCACGTATGGTTCCACATCGTTCTTGTAGGGCACGCATACTCGCCCCGTGAACAGGCGCTTGTAGGGGCAGCCGCCCGCGCACAGCGGCAACCACACGCATTCGCGGCATTCGGCGTCGGGGAAGGGGCTTGCCGTGTTCAGGAAACTGGTCAGGTTGTCGGGGTTCACCGCCGTTGCCAGCGGGTCCTTCGGATCCCAGTCGTGCGCGGTGCCGAAGCTGATCTCCGGCTTGTCCACCGCCTCCCAGCATTTCTGCAGATTGCCCTTGTCGTCGATGCCCACGCACCAGAGGTTCTGCGCACCGCAGTAGCTGCCGCGCCCGGCGTGGAAGCGGCCTGCATCCTGTCGGATGCCAACTTCCGAATCGGTTCCACCGCACAGCAGGTTCACCTGCTTTCCGCGCTCGTCTGCAACGGCCGACGCGCTTACCGGTGCGGGGTAGTAGCTTATATCGTTGCCCGATTCCTCTGCCAGCTGATTCACGAACGACTCGAGCTCGTCCATCTGGTCTTGGTTGCCAGCGTGCACGTTATGGCGGACGTTCACCCGGAAGGGCAGGCGTGCGCGCAGGTTCTCCACGATGCGGTCGAACGTGGGCCCGCCGCCGGCCAGATGGCGCGTGGCGTCGTGGACCTCGCGCATGCCGTCGATGGTCACCTGGGCGGAAGACACCTTGCACTCGTCGAGCATGCGCACGTTCTCGCTCGTCAGCAGATAACCGTTCGTGATGATGCCCGCATCGTATTTCCCGCTGTGTTCCTCGGCCAGCGCCATCAGCCGTTTCGACAGCGACTCTATCACGTCGGGCCCGAGCAGCGGCTCGCCCCCGAACCAGGTGACAACAAGGTTGCCGGAGCCGTTGGCTTCCATCATGCGCTCGGCAAGCGCCACCACGTCGTCTTGCACGTCTGCGGACATCTTGCCCGCCCGGTGGTCTTCGAAGCAGTACGGGCAGTCGAAGTTGCAGCCCATGGTCGGGCAGATGGTCAGGCTCGTGCCCCGATGGCCCGCGCATGCCCCGCGTCCTATCGTGTCGAGGGCCGCCCGTTCGTCGAAGTTCGCGATAACGCCCCGCTTGGAAAGGCGGGGTATTATCGGGTGGTCTTCGGAAATCTCGTCGAGAACCCCCATCAGGTACAGTTCGATCGGGCTGTACTCGGCGCATGTGCCCTTGTACAGGTTCGCAATGGCCGTGTAGTTTTTCCCGGGCACCGGAGCGCTTAGGTTGTAGCGCGACACGTGCCAGCCGGCCTGCGCTGCCGTGCGCTGCGAACCGTTGCCTTGGTTTGCAGGATCCACGATGTGTCCTTTCGCCAGAGGAATTGCATTCATCAATTGTATGCGACTGCATGCAGGTTCGTCTCAAAATACCCGTGAAGATTCGGCCCCGCGATTTCCAGCGAACACGGGGTGCGTAGCGTAGCCGGTGCAGGGAGCGTTGACGCTCGGCACGGGGAGGCGTTGGGCAGCGCGGCCCTTCTGTCAGCCTAATCCTTTCCGATCAGGATCTTCACCGTGTTCGTCCGCTCCTTTTCCGGATCGTAGGCATGGGAAAGGTCTCTGACCGTGCTGCGAAGCACGTTGTACGAGAAGTCGTCCCCGTCCTCTGCCGGGTCGAACCTCTCGCCACCGTACGATGCGGTGATTTCCGTGTCGCCGTCTTGTTCGGAATGCTCTACGGTGATCAGCACCTGGGCGTAGTCGAGCACGGGTCTCAGAATGTGCAGGGTCAGCTCCTCGAAGGCCAGCTGGATGAGGTACTTCGCGCGCGATGGGACGTTGTTCTGCTGGCAGTATCCGTCGATTTCGGATTCTGCGTTCAAGAAGTCGAAGCTCGGGCTGTCTATCCAGATTTCGAGCACCTTCAGCTTTCGGATGAAGCGCCGCGTCAGGTCCCTCTGAGGGTTGTCGAATATCTGGTCGGGAGCTCCATCCTCGTATATCCCGCCCTGGTCCATGTAGAACACGCGGTTGCATATGGCGCGGGCGAAGTTCATTTCATGCGTCACTATGAGCATGGTCTTGTCCGTGTCGGTCAGGCTGCGGATAACGGATTGCACCTCCCCGACCATCGTGGGGTCGAGGGCGCTCGTGGGCTCGTCGAACAGTATGACTTCGGGGTCCGTTGCCAGCGTCCTGGCTATGGCGACGCGTTGCTTCTGGCCGCCGGACAGCTCGTCCGGGTAGTTGTCTTTCTTGTCCGCAAGCCCCACGCGCTTCAACAGCTTCATCCCCGTCTCGTAGGCCTCGCTCTTCGGTCTTTTAAGGATGTCAATTTGAGCCTGCATAACGTTCTCTATCGCGTTCAGGTGGCCGAACAGGTTGAACGATTGGAACACCATGCCCATCTTGCGACGCGCCTTCGTCACGTCGTACCTGTGAGCGCATATGTTCTCTCCGTCCAGGATGATCTTTCCCCCCGTTGGGCGCTCGAGCATGTCGATGCACCGTATGAGGGTCGATTTGCCCGTGCCCGAAGGCCCGATGATCGAGACGACGTCGCCGTCGTTTATGACGGCGTTCACGTCGGCGAGGGGGGTGGCGTTCCCGTAGCGCTTTTCAAGATGGACTAGCTCGATCATTGCTCCTGCGCCTCCTTCTGGGTATCCTCGCTCGATTTGCGTCCCGGGATGGCCCGCAGTTCTATCCTGTTCACCATCCAGATAAGGAGGGCTGCGAGGACGAAATAGATCACGGCAACGGCTATGAGCGGGAAGAACGCCTCGTATGTGCGGCTGCGCACGATGTCACCCATTTTCGTCAGGTCCTGCACGGCCACGTAGCCGACGACGGCGGTGGCCTTTATCAGCGACCTGATCTGCGCCTTGTACGTCGGCATGGCGTGGGGCAGCGCCTGGGGCAGCACGATGTTGAAGAACGCCATCGTGTCCGTGTACCCGAGCGAATATGCGGCCTCCATCTGGCCCGGGCCCACGGCCGCAACCCCCGCCTTCAGCATGTTGAACACGGCTGCAGCGAATATGAGGGTGAACGCGATAACGGACACCGCAACGCCCGATAGGTCGGTATTGCTGAACACGATGTAGTAAAGGATCATCAGAAGCACCACGACCGGCATGCCCTCTATAAGCCATATGCAGAACCGCGTGACCGCGTTGGCAACGCGGTTGCCCTTGCGGCAGGCCATGAATGCGGCGAAGCCGATGAGCGTGCCGAGCAGTATGGAGAGGACGGTTATGAGCAACGTGGTCCCTATGCCCTGCGCGAACAGCTGCCACCTGTTCTCTCGCATGAAGGTCTTGTCGAAGCTTTCCTCCAGCGAGGCGAGGAAGTTCGCTGGCGTTCCAGAGCTTTCGTCCCGCACCATTATCCCGACCTCCACGATGAACGTCGGGTCCGAGAATTCGAGGGCCTGTTGCCTTTCGGGGGTTTTGTAGAGGTTCGCGAATATGCAGTCGACGTCGCCTCCCAGGGCGGACGGCACGATGCCCTCGTAGTCGTATATCTTGAACTCGATGCTCGCCCCCAGCCATGATGCGAATCGTTTGGCGAGTTCAATGTCGTATCCGGATAGTTCGCCGTCCACGTAGCAGGTGAACGGTTCGCTCATGCCCGTGGTTCCCACGGTAAGGTGGTACTTCGGGTCCTTCGCTTCGGGGATGTCCGGCATGGTCATGTCGCGTTTTACCATCCAGCGTTCGCGCATTTCGTCAAGGGTGCCGTCGGCTTTGATTTGCCCGAGGAACTCGTTTATCCGGTTTTTCAGATCGGGTATTTCCGTGTGCGGCGATATGGCCGCTCCGGCGACGTTGCCCGGGCCGAGCGTCCCGTCCAGAAGGCGGGTCCCTTTCAGCCCGTTATGCAAGGCCAATTCCATATTAATCTTATTGCCGACGAATGCGTCCATCTTGCCCTGGCTGATGGATTCGAATGAAGACATGAGGTCCTTGGCGTATACGATCTCTGCCTGCGGGAAGTTCTCCTGAACTAGGGCGAATTCGGTCGAGTCCGATGCGACCCCGATCTTCACGTCTGGCTGATTAAGCTGGTCGAAGGATTCGATGGCGTCGTTCTTTGACCCGCAGGATGCGAGGAGGCCCAACGCCGCTGCCAGCAGCATTACCGCCATCATGACTACGACCGGTTTTCGAGCCGTCTTCCTCGGATAATTGCGATCTGCACCGTTCGAGGTCTTCACGATTCATCACCAAATTCGATCGAGTCCCAAACGCCCGTTTGCAATAGCCATCGGCAAAGCGCCCGATACGCCCTAAGGGCATATTAGCGCAACCGCCCCCGATTGCCGAGCGGGTAGCGCGGAATTAGCGCGATTCACCGATGAGTTGGGAGAAACGATTTCTCGACTCATCCGACGGGCGCCGATGCCGGAAGGAAAAGTCGTATGCAGCATCGGGGTGCCGCAATACAAAAAGACCAAGCTATTCGAAGTCAATTGCGGCAGAATGTACATATGAGGTAAAATCTGCCGAAGATGGAGGAAGCGCGATGTCGTATATCAAGAGAGATGCCGAGCAGGAGTTCCTCGCCTTGTGCGAGGAGTTTCCCGTCGTGCTCGTCACGGGGATGCGGCAGGCTGGGAAATCGACGATGTTGGAGCATTTCCTCGACGGAGGGCGGAAGAGCGTGACGCTCGACCGGGGAACCGGGGCCATTGTCTGCATGAAGCAGGAAGTCGGAGTGCTGCCGGGCGGCACGTTATATATGCCCGCCTGGGCGCTTTAGGGTGCAATGAGCAGGGGACAGGTTGCCATCTGCACGAACGTCGGATATTCACAAATTCAGGGAATTCGAGAAAGGCGCTCGTCTTATGCCATGGTTCGTTTCTTTGGGATTACAAGAAATCATAAGAACTGCTATATGCCGAGGTCAAAGCGTTTTTCTCGCCATAAGTCATACCAAGCGCATCGGTCTCGAGAGGAATGCTTCTTGACGGACTTCTTAGTTTTCAAGAATGGGAACCAAGAATCCGATATGCGAGCAAAGTGTCGCTTGGGGCGTAACCAACGCTGATGGCACTTTGTCTACGGGCTCTAGAGCAATTGCGGCTTCCAAGCGAGCGATGCGATCTTCATAGGCTCCCATAATCTCTCCTTCGATTGGGGTTTTCATTCGTCTATGCAGGCCGGCTTTACTGCGATAGCTTTACTGTATGCGGATCAAATCTGTAGTTGAATATGACGCTTGCGAGATTCGGCACGACCTGTTTGTGCGTTTCTGCACAAACAGGTCGCTTCGAGAATAGGACGAAAGCCGCCAACCCCATGAAACCTCGACAAACGAAGGAAACGCATATCTCACCAAATGCAGAGGGGCAACCTGCCGACGATGGCAGATTGCCCCTTCCTCGATTGCATGCTGAACGTTAGCCCCTCGTTCCCCTGGGGATGGTGTTCACGTCGACGGCGTCGTTGCGGCCCTCGTTGTGGTATGGGTAGCGCGTGACTTTGGCGCGTATGCGCTTCTGGCGCGTTCCTTCGGAACCCCAGATGACCTCGACCTCGGTGCCCTCCTCGGCGTATTCGGGCTCCATCGTGCACAGCGAGATCATCTTGTGGTAGTACGGGCTGAAGATGCGCCCGGTGCTCACGCCTACCACCTTGTCGCCCGCGACGACCTTCTCGGCGCGGTACTCGAACTGGCCGGTCGGGTCGTAGTCCTCGGCCTGGTCCATGACCTCGTAGGGCTCGTCGGTGAACTGCGAGGCCCACACGTCCACGACGTCATCGTCGTTCCACTCCAGGCAGGTCATCACGCGGTGCGGCCCGTCGACGATCTTCTGCAGGGCGTCCTTGCCCACGAAGTCGTGGTTGAACTTCACGGCGTTGCCCCAGCCGAGCTCCGCGGGGTTCACGTAGCGCAGCTCCGGGTCGGTGCCGAGCGAGCCGCCGAGCTTCTGCGCGGAGAGCGCGTAGTAGGCCATCGGGCAGTTCGTCTCCTGCATCCACTTCATGAAGCCGGCGTCCTTCTCCCAGGCGTAGGGGAAGTGGATGATGAACTGCGGGAAGCCGC
>DMNP01000077.1:2033-16877 GCA_003452695.1 Eggerthellaceae bacterium | reverse complement strand
GTCGACGACGTGCCGGGGATCCTGAAGGTCGCCGCCGGCCGCTGGGAGATCGAGGAGTGCTTCAGGATCATGAAGCACGAGATGAAGGCGCGCCCGGTCTACCTCAGCCGCGAGGACCGCATACGCGCCCACTTCCTTGCCCGCTTCGTCGCTCTGCTCGCCTGCCGCATCGTGGAGAAGCGCCTGGGCGGCGCCTTCACCTGTCCGCAGGTGATAGACGCGCTGCGCTCGATGCAGATGGAGCGCGTGCGCGGAGATGGAGGAAATCGAGACTCAAACTGTCAAAGACGGGATTTTACGCTAAAACCCCGTTCTTCCACGGAAGAAGTTGGAGCAGGTCAGAAGTATTATTTACACAACTTCGGGTAACACGGGAAGGGGCGATTGTCCTTGCATTCCGGTAGGAATTACCGTGACCGGAACGGGGGTGGATTGAAGGGCGAAAGGGTGAAACGGGTGGCTGATTATCGTTTTGATGGGCACGGGCGTTTATCGTACAATTGAAGCGCATGCTTATGTTGGAAAACATCTGAAACGACAGTGCGTTGCGATTGGGGAGAAAACATGGACATGAACGAGATTGTCGAGAAGGTCGGCAGGAACAACCTGAAGAAGGCCCTGGAAAGCGATAACCCGAACGACTTCAAGGAACTGATCGAGAATGCGGGCCTCAGCTTGAACGACGAGCAACTCGAAGCCATTGCCGGCGGCTTCTGCGGGACGTCCGGCAGCTGCAGTTGCTATTCCTGGTCATAAACGACAACTAAGGCCTCGCGGCGCCTCGCGTACCGCCCCCTAAGCGGCGGGCAGGTTCGAAAACGCGCCGAAGGGAACTGCTCGGAAATGCTGGACGATCCATGGAGGCGGGCACGGACGTAACCCTCATGCATCGCGAGGACGAGGTGCTCGCGTTTCGCCTGAGCGTTGAAACGGGCGAGGTTGGCGACGTGCGGTTGCTCGAGCGCGCCGACCTCGCACCGCTCGGGGTGATTGATAGGACTCAGCGCTCGAGGCGGGCGCTCAGGACGTTCGTCGGGCGCCGTCATCTGGCCCGCAACCGCAAGGACCTCCCGCATATCCTGGAGGCGCTTTCTGCATCCCACCCAGTCCAGCTGGCCATTCGGGCCCATGGCTTTACGCTGTCCGATCAATACTGGTACCGCATGCAAGGCGATACCATCACGTGGGCAGGATCGAACTTCTTCGACAACGGATGGGACGACGCCTTTGGGAAGGCGGCGCTCGCCCGCGACTACCGCATGCTCGCGCATGCAGACCCCTTCGTCCCCGACCTAACCTGCGGCGGCGGCGCTCGAAAGGCGTGGCTGCACGCCGAGGACGGTGCGCGCCTCGTCAAGGCGCCCTTCGACGGACCATGCGAGCTCGTCGGCGAGGTGCTCAGCTCGCGTATGCTCTCGCGCATGCTCGACGAAGGCGAGTACCTGCCCTACGAGCCCGTGCAGATTGGCAAAACGACCTACGCGTCCTGCCCGTGCATGGTGAACCGCAACGAGGACCTGCTGAACCCTCCCACCATATTGGGCGCTACGGCCTTCGAGCAATCCGAGCTTCCGCCCCACGTCCCCGGGGACTGGAAAGACGGGGTCATGGAAATGCTGGAGTCGGCCCGTGTCGCACGCCCCCTGCAGGCCATCGCGAAAATGGCCGTCGTCGAGTCGCTCCTGTTCAAGATCGACTTTCACTCCGGCAACCTGGGCCTCATCAGGAAAACCGATTCGGGTGCCATGCGCCCCGCCCCCTTCTACGACCTCTCCGGTGCCTTCGGCACCTTTGGCGCCCAGCTTTCAAGCAAAACGCATACGGACCGCGCGGCGGCCGCCATGTTCACCGCGGCCTGGTACAGCAACGTTGATCCATCGTGGGACTACTCGTGGTTCGACCCTTCGCGTCTCGACGGATTCGGCGACGAGCTGGAATTGGCGCTCTCTGGCTGCGAGGAGATTCCCGCTGACTACCCTGCCATCGCCCATGAGCTTTTCGATATGCAGCTGAACTACGTGAGAACCGTTACCGGCCGCTGACCAACCGAGGAGGCTCGCCTTGCGCGAACCGATACATGACATATGCGCTTGGGAGCGAAGAGGCACGCTCGAGCGGATAGAGGCGGCCCTCGGAGAGGAGAACCCCCATCCGAAGCGCATCTACCTCCGCATTAACCCAGCGGGCATCGACTCCCGCGAATGCTCGAGCACGCCAAGCGTAACCAGGCTGAGCGAAGCCGAGCAAGGCGATATAGTGGCGCTTGCCGACCGTCTGCTCGACGCAAGCAAGGCCGTAGAGCTCGGCGTCGTGTGGTGCGGCGATGAGCCGCTGTGCGCCCTTGACGTCATACGCAACATCACGGACGCGCTCAGGACGGTCACGGCCGAACGCGGCGCCGGGATTCGGGCCACGGTCGTGACGGGCGGCGAGCTGCTCGATCGACGTGCGGTGGCCCTGCTCGAGAGCTGCCGCGTGAAACGCGTGCGCGTGGCCGTCACGGGGCCGGGCGACGTGTTTGACAAGGTCATGGACAACCTGCGCACCCCTTACCGCTTCGTCGTGGAAGTGTGCATGAAGACGAACGGGGAAAACGCCCAAGCAGCCGACCTCGTGCGCAAGCGCGTGGAAGAGGTGGCGCTGGAAAGCGGGAACCCCCTCGTATTCGTCGACGGAGATGCGCTCGAGGGATGCGCCGACGAGAACTGCACCGATGGCGTCATGACGCTCGAAGAACTCGGCCATATCGCCGCGCCAATCCTGAAGCGCTGGGGCGTCGCGCGCGCGTGGGTCTTCGGCTCGTTCGCGTACGGCTGGGCGAACGAGCGCTCCGACATCGACATGATGGCAGAGATGTCCCCCGGCGTTCATCTGGGATATCGCTACTTCGACCTCAGGCGCGAACTGAAAGAAGCCCTCGGCCGAAAGGTTGAGCTGCACCTCCCGCCCTACAAGCCCGAAGGCGATCCGTTCCTGAACGTCATGGAGAGAACCCGCGTGCTCATCTACGGGGATGCATGATGGCGGGCGAACGCGCTAATCGCGCGATGGGAATTGGAGCCTCGCTCATCGCGCGGAATCGAGCAGGATAGCCGCCTCGCGATGCGTTCCGTACAAGAAACCGAGCGCGAACAGGCAGAACTCGGCCAACGTGCTCGCTCCTTCGTACAGCAGCTGAACGGCATCGCCGAGGTCCTTTCTCCTCACCGCAAGCGTGCGCGAGACGCAGACGTTGGTCAGGAGGGAATAACCCGGCGCCATCGCGAAGAGCATGAGCAAGCGCCCCGCATGCCCGTTTCCATCGTCGAAGGGGTGCGTGAACATGCACGAGGCGTACGCTGCTGCGGCCCGCGCCTCGTCCATCAGAGTCTCGTCCCGCAGAAACACGACCAGCTCTTCCAGTTCTCGCACGATGTTTTCCGGGCTGGTGTTCAGGCGCAGGCACCCGTCCGGTGCCTCTTCGTCGATTATGAAGCTCGTGCCGGTGCGGAATTCAGACGAGGGGAACTTCATGCTCAAGCGCGGTTCGCCTTCTTGGGCTATCTCCCATAGGGTTTGGAAATCGCCCGCGCGTTGCGGTACGAGCGGCCTCTCCGCACTCAGGTACGCGTAGGCCCTCGCGGCCTCGCGGGCCTCCCTGCGCCGGAGCGCCATCTTGGGAGTTCCCCTTAACGTGAGAATCGCCTGCGCAAACACAGATGCGCCCACCTCGTCGCCCGGTTCGGGTTCCTTGCTTTGCCGCGAATCGGCGCCACGCAACAGTGCGGCTTCGCTACCCAGCATGTCGGCAATGCACGATTCGCAGGCGAACCGCACATGGGCCGGCCCTGCCTCCCGCAGGCGGCAAGCGAGCGCGGCCTCCCGTTGCCGCAGCTCGTCAACGAGTTTCGCAAGCGCCTTGCTTTCTCGCAGCTCGGCAACCGCACGCTCGGTCAAGAGGCTCGCACCGCCCGAGGCCCGCAACTTCTCACCGCTCATGTGCCTCCCCGATCCTCGCATGCAGGGCAAGCACATAGGCTTCGGCGTCATCCTTGTAGGCGACGCATTGGCGCCCGTCCGACAGGCGTCTGTGGGGGCAGCCGCCAGCGCAGTGGGGCAGCCACACGCATTCGCGGCACTCTTCGTCCAAAACGGGCAATGCGCTGTTGAGGTACCTGGTGAGGTTGTCGGGAGCCGATGCCGTTGCGAGCGGGCTTGCAGGATCCCAGTCGCGCGCCGTGCCGAACGACAGCTCGGGCCTGCCGAGCGCCTCCCAGCATTTCTGCAGATTGCCACGGTCGTCGATGCCGATGTTCCAGATGCTCTGCGCACCGCAGAAGACACCGCGACCGCTGCGGAAATCGCGCGCCATTCGACGAATGCCGACCTCGGACTCATCTGAAGCGCAGATCAAGCCGACCTGCCCTTCGCGCCCTTGCGCCGCTTCGCTGTCGACGACCGGATAGGGATAGTAAGCCAGATTGTTGCCCGACTCTTCGGCAATTCGCTCGACGAAGGTTCTGAGCTCGTCTATTTCGCGCATGTTGGCGCCGTGCACGTTGTGGCGCACAGCCACCTTGAAGGGAATCGCGCAGTCACGCAAATTGGCCACGATGCGATCGAAGGTCGGCCCACCTCCCGCGAGCCGCCGCGTGGCATCGTGCGTTGCCCCGAGCCCATCGATGGTCACTTGGGCGGAGGCGACCTTGCACCGTGCAAGCAGGTCGACGTTATCCTGTGTGAGAAGGTAGCCGTTGGTGATGATGGATGCCGTATAGGTGCCGCCGCGTTCGTCCACGAGCGCCATGAGCCTCTTCGACAGGGATTCGACGACATCGGGCGCGAGCAGCGGCTCGCCGCCAAACCATGTGACAGCCAAATCGTCGGCACCGCATGCATCGACCATGCGCCCCGCGAGCGCCACGACATCGTCTTGGACATCGGGCGCCATCCTCCCCCGCCCGTGGTCCTCGAAGCAGTACGGGCAGTCGAAGTTGCAGCCCATCGTCGGGCAGATGGTGAGCTCGACGCAGTGCGCGTGACCGCAGGCGGCGCGCGCAAACGTCTCGAGAGCCGCGCGCTCGTCGAAGTTGCAGACAACGCCGCGCTTTGCAAACCGGTCGATCACGGGATGGCGCTCGCTCAACTGTTCGATCATGGAGAGGAGATACACCTCGATAAGGTTGTACTCTGCACAGGTGCCCTTGAAGAGGTTGGCGATCGCCACGTTGTCCGAACCCGGTACCTTCGCCATCAGGTTGTACCGGGAGGCATGCCAGCCCGCTTCGCCTGCCGTGCGCTCCGCGCTCCCTTTTGCCTGCTCCATGAACGCCTCTCGAATCTTGAACTACCCTTTTGCGGGCATTCTAGCACGCGCGCATCTGGAAACGATGAAACGCGGAAACAGCTTTGCAGCCCGGCGAACAGCGCTTAGAGCACGTTGGCAAGCGCCATTTCAGCTGAGATGAAGGGCCTCTTGCCAACGTACTACAAGCAAAAGGAAATCGACCGAAGGAGGAACGACATGAAACTCGAGGATCTGAGCCCTGAATTGCAGGAAAAGATCGAGTCGTGCGAAACCGTCGAAGAGCTGACGAACCTTGCGGAAGCCGAGGGCATCGAGCTGTCCGATGAGGACCTGGACGGTATTGCGGGCGGCGTTAGCAAAAAGAAGGTTATTCGTCCGCGCCGCAGGCCCCTCAAGAAGACAAGACCTCAGCCCACGCCCCAACCTCAAACTTCCCCTGACAGCGTACTTCCCACAGCGGACCCCATTACCGACAACACCCCTGGCACCGAATAACCGCTCTTTGTAAAACGGTACTTATCGGCTCCATCTTGACGGCGCCCGATACGCAGCGACGGCTTCCTTCGTCCAGGTATCGGGCGCTGCCACGGAAGCCCCGGCACCCGCACGCACGGCAATCGGCGCAATCTGCGCATGCTCTTTAAACCATGGCCAGGTAACGCTCGATTCGGCACCTGGCCTAATTCTTGCCTTCGCGTTTTCTGGCAGCCCGCGCCATCACCCCTGCAGCCGCGACGGCGACGAAGGCCAGAACCGCTGCCGCACCGCACGGCAGCGCATCCGCCGTGCGGGGAACCCTGCTCTCAGCAGGCTTTGATGGGGACTGCGTGCTCGATTGGCTCGTGATTGATTCGGGGATCGACAAGTCGCTCCCACCCTCAAGTGCCCTCTGATCAGGAGCCGGCCCGCTGGTTTCGCCTTCAGCCGCCTCAGACTCGGTGTTCGGCGTAGCGCCATCGCCCTGAACGATCGTCGGCCCACAAGCGTTCGGGCTCGGCAGGGGTTTCGAAGGGTCATCGCCGCCGGGCACCTGCTCCCCGGCTACGGGCAAAACCGCATAACTCTTCGCGTCCTCGATGGTGAAGCTGTAATCGGTGCGCAGGTTCATGAGCGAAGACGGGTCGAGCCCCATCCGCTCTAGCATGTAGTTCTGCGTGTCCTTGTCCTCGTAGCGGGTGTAGTCCAAAAACGGCACGACGTACAGCTCGAGGCGGTGCCCGGCGCGCACCGTGTAGTACGTGGGGTCAAGCCAGATCGTGTAGTCGTAGTACGTATCGGCCTGGATCGGCTCGGCCCGCTTCGCGGCCGTGACGGGCTCGTAGTCCGCCTCCGGATTGCGCAGGTCCATGCCGCCGGAGGCCACCTTCTTCTTGGTCGTCTTGCCCTGCGTCCACCGCACGATGTTGTAGTCGCGCGAATTCCCCTCGCCCGCAAGCAGAAGCTCGTGTTGCGGAGCACCCCCGACCATGAAAGCGTCGAAGGGCTTATCTGCCACGTCGAGGAGCACGGCGCACATCGGGATGTCGCCTTCTGCAACGTCGTCGACTTTCGCGCGCACGTGCACGGGGATCCTGCCTGCGATCGTGAACTCCTCGGTCACGGGTAGCGTCCACACCGCGGCGTTTGCGCTCGGCTTGCCCGTGAACGGCTCTTTTGAGTAATCGACCGACAGGGGGGCACCCTTCGCGTGGACGGTGGTCTCGCCGGTACCGGCGGGGCGCAACGCAACCGCGTTGTCAGAGTTCCAGTAGCTGCTGTTGTAGAACGAGCCGTCCACATTGCTCTGCACCGTGAAGTCGGGCAGCGAAGCCGCCTCGTTGTCCTCGCCGAGCAAGGCGCGCGTGAACCAAAGGTTCAGCCACTCAAGGTAGGTGTGCCCGCCTATCATGATATCGGAGTGGTCGGCCTCGTCCGCCGGGACAACATGGCCATTCTGGTGGAGCAGAACCTTCACCTCACACCCCGATGCCAAAAACGCGTCGCGCATGAGGTCGAAGTGCTTGGTGGTCACGTTCTCGTCGTTCAGGCCCGTCACGATGAGCGCCGATGCCCTCATGCCGGTCTGTCCGGTATGCCAATCCCGCGCCGCCCAGTACGGGCCGTAGTCGCCTGCAAGCTGCACCTGCGCATCGCTCAGGTAGGTGCGGTAGCGCTGGTAGAGGTCAAGCAGCCCCGCGTCTGGCGCTCTCCCCGCGCTGGCATCGGCGAACAGGCGGCTTGCACAGGAATCGGCGAGCACAGTCGTGTAGTTGTAGCTCATGCTGGAAAATATGCTGATGCCCTGCCTGTTACTGGAGTCGTACCAGCTGGATGGACCGGCAACGGGAACCACCGTGTCGAGGCCCTCGACGCCAGACGTCGCCACCTCGTAGCACATGGCGCCCGGGTATGACAGGCCCGTCATGCCCACGTGCCCGCTCGACCAATCGGTCGCCTTCACCTCTCTGCTGCCTTGGGCGTCCGCAAAGGCCCTCCGCCCATCAGCGCCGTGCAGCCATTCCACGACGTCGACGAACGCATCGCGCTCCATCACCGTCCCGCAGCACTCGACGCCCTCCGACCCATACGTCCCCAGGCCCGCCGCCTGCACCGTGGCGAACCCGCGCACAAGGTAGTAATCGAGCGAGGTCGTGCCGCTGGGATAGGTGATTCCGTCAATCTCGTAGCTCCAGTCGGACGCTTTCGTCAGCGTTTGATCCAAGGCCAGGTTCTCAGTTGTGATGGACGAGGTGGGCGTGCGGTGGGCCGGCCTGCCCATGAGCGCCGCATCGTCGACCGACGGGCTGCCGAATTTGAAGCTGCTCCCGTTTGCCCGCATGCCCGCGCTGTACGGATCGGCCCGGAAGATGACCGGCGCCCGGTACTTACCCTCAACGGCGGCGCGAGGCACCTGCACGAAGGTCTTCACCAGGTCGCATTTCCCATCGAGGTCGGTGTCGTAATCGGTCTCCACATAGACGATGAAACGGTAGAGCTCGCTGGTCGCGTTCGTGTAGCCCTTGGCATGGACGTCGGAATACGCGAAGACGGGCTGCGCCATGCCGTCTACGATTGCCATGTCCGTGGCGGAATCGTCCTCCGAATATGCCGCCCCCGATTTCAGCGCAATGACCCCAGGTTTGACGCCCTCGGCAGCGCTCGCGGTGTCTACCCGATAGCCGGATGCCAAGCACACGCCGACCGCCAGTAGCGCGATAAAGACGATGGCTACCGTTCGATTTGCCAGCTTCAACCCCATAGTGTCACCCACCTCGCATGATCGGCACGCTACCTCAATATAATCATTCTGAGCGATATAATCGAACCAAAAGGAGCTTGCGCTACAATTCCATTTATGAGCAAAAGCTCAACGACAGGAGGGCCGCATGGAACTCGACAAGCTGAGCGACGAGCTGAAAGAGAAAGTCAAGTCGTGCGAAACGATCGAGGAGCTGAAGGAGCTCGCAGAACTCGAGGATATCGAATTGAGCGCGGAGGAGCTGAATGACATCGCCGGCGGACGTTGCGGTGAATACATTTGCCCGATGAAGATTCGGGACAAACCTCGAATCATAGAGTCATAGGTTAGGCTCGCGCCAAGCGTTGCCAAGGTTCCGGCAATAGAGGCTATTGGAAGCTACGCTACCACTGTAACCGTCCCGCATGAGATCAACCTCGCTTGCGCCGCCTCTTTAGCCCGTACTTGCGGGCTAAATGGCTGGTTGCGCTGGCGCATCTTGTCGCGCTCGTGTCTGAAGCCAGATACGGCCTTCTCGAAGCGCACGGCGTCGACGCCCAAGTGCCCGAGCTCGCGAAGAATCGAGTCCTGCTTTGTCGTCCAGGATGCCATAGTCCCAGGCCATCGTCCATTCGCGACTGTAAGCGGTTCCGAGAAAATGGATTCATCAGCGATTCTCTCAAACACGCCTCCTTTTTCGATGAGAAGCTTCATGTCAGCAAGACGCATCGCGCCGTCGGTGAAGTATGCATACGCGGTGAAATCAGGTCCTGGCACCACCTGGATAATCGAGGAGATGTAGTCTTCCATGGACTCGTTCCTTATGCAAGCGGGTTAAAGCACACAATCGACCGATTCCGCGCCGACGTCTTTCGACGAGGGGGCAGCCTAAAAAGTTGAATTACGAGCGAACCAAACGCTAACCCCTCCTTCAAGCGCCCTCAATCTGGCGCCGCCACGAGCAAGATCACCGTCCGCGAGTTCATGGAAGCATTCGTCGACTACAAGGAGAAGGCCGCGACTGTCGAGCCCTCGACAATACGTGGCTACCGCAAGGATGCCGCCTTGATCAGCAGATACATCGGCGACGTGCAGCTGCGCAATCTCGGCATCGCCGAGGTGAACGGCTGGATGGCTCAGATGACCTCCGAAGGATACTCACCGAAGACGGTTACCAACCCCTTCAGGCTGCTGAAGCAGGCGCTCAAGTGGGCGGTCGCCCAGGACATGCTGACGAAGAACCCGTGCGATTTCTGCAAGCCGCCGAAACGCTCGAAAACCAAGATCAACGCGCTCAACCGCGAGGAGCGAACACGGATGCTAGGACTTGCCCGCCAGGCGCCCGGCCAGCCCCTCTCGATGGCGATAGAGCTCGCACTCACCACAGGCATGCGGCGAGGCGAGATCTGCGCGCTCCGCTGGTCGGACCTGAACGACGACTGCACGATAAACGTGAGCCATGCGTTCGGCCTCAAGGAAGGCGGCTACTACCTCAAGGAGCCCAAGACCCACAGCTCGGCCCGCACCATTCCGCTGACGAAAAGAACCTTCGGGGTGCTCTACGCCATGCGCAGGGACTCGATGCGCATACTCGACAGCATGGGGGTGCGCTCCGCTGACCCCTTCATCCTCGGCACGCAGGAACCCGAGTCGCGCCCCTACAATCCCTCGCTCCTCGGCAAAGAATACGCCGCCTTCTGCAAGATGAACGGGTTCAACTGCACGTTCCACGACCTGCGGCACACGTTCGCGTCCTGGCCGACCCGGAGCATCCAGCTGTACAGCTCGCCTCCGGCCTCGTCCCCGAAATCGCTCGCCATGGGCAACCGCCTCCTTCCGCTGGGACAATCTGTCCCAGCGCCTCCGCTTCCTTCTCAGAATGGAGAGAGCCCCGGCCGGGCAAAGTGTGGATGCCACCGGGGCTCTCGTGTCTCATCATCCCGCGCTGTTGCGCGGCCTCTTCAACGTTTCCGGAACCTCGTCTGGCACGTACGCCGTGACGGGCGTGCCCAAGACGACGATGATCCTGACGAACTCGTCCGCCCTCAGCTTCCGCGTGCCGTTGAGGATGTACCACAGGCGCTTCCTCGCGATGTCCGTGCGCCTCGCGAGCTCGGCGATGGGCATTCCCCTCTCGTCGCGCGCCTCCTCGAGCTTGTCGATTATGTACTGGGAGTGGTCCATTTCCGCTTCTCTCCTTACCAGTCGCCATCGATTTGCCCGATGCGCCGGCGTATCGGAGCCTCGCCACCTGCTGACCACGCTAAGGTAACTGTTTCCCCGCTCATGTGCGAAAAATGGAACGCTTTGGGAATTAACTGGTCTGTTCCGGGAACACCCATTCCCATTTTGGGAACACCTCCTGGAATCGTGCTTATACGATATGGGAGCGGGATGCGTGCAGTAGGCGGGCGCAACGTGACCACGGGCACCGCAGGCACCCTGGAGTTTGGCGCGGCTGTGCAAGGGGCCGTTTTGCGGCCGCCGGCGCATCCGGATCGAAGGGGTGGGCGCGCGCGAGCGCCATGGCATTCCCTCCGCCAATCCGATAAGTGTAATTATCGTCGTTTCAGGTATTCCAGGTGTCCGCGGTGCGGTACATGCGGAATGCGGGACAAGCCCTAATATGAATGCTGTCGGATAGGAGGTTGGTGGAAATGGTGCTGTCTACAGAAGGTTTCATCGCCCAGTTCGAGGGTCTTTCTCTCATGGAGTTGGCTGTGGAGAGGGACCGGCTATTCTACGATGTTGAAGAGGAGAGGCGGGAACAGTCGCGAGGCTTTCTTTGCTATCCGGAAGGCATGAATCCCTCGCCCGAGGTTCGCCTTTGGGCAATGGAGAAATACCTTTTGGCCATGGACGAGCTTGTTGCAAGCCGTGAGGCTGGAGAAGGCCTCAAAGTCGAGAACTTGCCGCTTCCTGAGGGCTTCGTCTCGGCTTGCGGGAAGGTGTACAACCTGATCGGCCCAATTTTCATGGCCGAGGAGATTCTTGGATGCTGGGTTTTCCGCGCGACGCGGCCCCTCACGATTAGCGGCCCTGTGGGCGTCGTTATCTCAACAGGCGAGCTCGTCCATTTCCACATCCAAGCATTGCGTGACTCTTCGAGCTGGAGCAGGAAAGTTTCAAGGAAAATAGAGGAAGCCGTAGGCTATCCACGCAAGACTGTTCTCAAGGAATTGCTTGACGAAGATGCCCGCAGGCGCGTGTATCGCGTGCCAGACGAGTTCAGGAAATGACATGTCAGACACGGTGTCAGAATTCAGGGAGGCGATGGAAGAATACCGCGCGGCGTTCGGCGGATGGCGCTCGCTCAACTGTTCGATCATGGAGAGGAGATACACCTCGATAAGGTTGTACTCTGCGCAGGTGCCCTTGAAGAGGTTGGCGATCGCCACGTTGTCCGAACCCGGCACCTTCGCCATCAGGTTGTACCGGGAGGCATGCCAGCCCGCTTCGCCTGCCGTGCGCTCCGCGCTCCCTTTTGCCTGGTCCATGAGCGCCTCTCGAGTACTGAACACCTCTCTTGCGGGCATTCTAGCACTCATATGTGCCGAGCATGTCATGTGCTTAGAGGCCCGTTCTCTGCCGTCATCCAACATCGTTCGGCGCATATTGAATAGCTTGCTGCCATGATCGCAAACGAAGCAGGAGAGCAGGCCAATTGCAAGGCTAACCGCAACTACCGCCGAGCACGACGACGTCTGCCGCCACGAGCTTAGCCTGCTCGGCCTCCACGTCGAAAGTGAAATCGGGGTAGAGCGCGTCGAGCCGGTCGATCGTGTACCCTTCGAGCTTCGACAGCTCCTCCACGATGGCCTTGTTCGCCACCGAGTCGTCGTCCAGGCGCGGGTGCCCGAAAACAACCAGCACGTTCTTCATGATGGGTGCCGCCTTTCTTCGCTTGCCCTTAGTCCATTACCTTTTCCCAGAAGCGGATTGCGCCGATGCCGAGCATGCCGTCGTTGCCCCAGGCCCATGCGCCTGGCGCGATCTTGGGAAGCTTGATGTCCACCATGATACAGGGTCCTTTCCGCCGTTTCGGAGTGGGACGGAACCGAGGGGTGTGTCCCACACCGAGGCTCGTTGCTGCTTTTTTGCAACAGTACGGTACAATACCTTGAAAGCTTCCGTTAGCGTTCTTGAACGGCGCGCAAAGTTATGCTCGGTCTCATTTCGCGAGTGACACGCAGATGCCATCGGTGAGCAGAGAAATGTCATTACCGGCAAAGAGAAGGAAAGCGATTATGGAAACCAACGAAAACGGGACGAATCAGCAGAACGATATGTTTGTGCTGAGCGACGAGATGCTCGAAGAAATCGCGGGCGGCGAAATAGTGAACTACAAGACCAAGCCCACCCTCGACAAGTATATCAAGGAGGCCAAGTTGAGGGGGCTCACCCTCGCCGACGCGATGACGGAAATCAAGAGGACCTACGGCAGAAACGAGCGCTACGCCAACGCGTTCATCGACTACGTCGCCGAGAACTGGTTGAACTGAGAAAGCGCCCCGCACGCCCTGTTGCCATGCGGGGCTTCGTTCGCCGGGCCGCAGAGCTACCACTAGGATGACCACCGCTTATTCTTCAACAACATCGAGGGCAACGTGGCCAAGCGCTTCGCAGCCTACAAGGCGAGTCTCTAGCGGCAAGTGCGGGACAATTCAGGCGAGTATAAAACTCTGAGCATAATGCTTCCCTGGCGGAAAGCCTATCAGCTACAACGAGCGAAGAATGGGGCTGTAACAGAAGTGACGTTGCAGCCCCTTTTTCACACCCAAAACCAATGTATGGCCTCCGGCCTTCTTATGTGTCGCTTCGCTCCCGATGACGCGGCGGCGCGCTCCAAATCCCCACAGCCATGACGGCGGCTTTTGGTGCGATATCGGGGCGAGTTCGAGCGTCGGGTATAATGGAGCGCGATCAATATGCGGCGAGGAGCGCTTACGTGCTGTACCAGCTCATGAACAAAGACGTGGTCGTGGCGACGTACGAAGAGGTTTCTGACTTCGACGATTTCCGCTACGTATTGGTCGACCAGCTCGACCCGTACCTGCCGCATGGCTTCTCGGGTATCGACGATTGGGTCGACGGTCGCCAGATCGCCAAGCACCGCGCATCCATCATGAGGCTCATGCGCGAGTTGGGCCTGAACACGCGCCACGACTTCATCGGCATGGCACGCTGTCTCTCGCTCACCGACACGTTCTGGATGAAGCGCGCCGACGAGTGCCTCTCCTGGGCCGATGTGTCGCTGTACCGCAACCCGTTCGACGACGTGATCGCTCGGATCGCCTTCGACGGCACGGGAATGTACGGGCGCGAGAACTCGCCGACTTCCCCCGAGTTCGCGACGTCGGGTTCGTTCGCGAAGTGCTGGATTCGCGAGGGGGACCGGATATCGCTGCTCAAGCGCGGATCTGAGGGCTTTGCGAACGCCGGGTTCGAACCCTATTCCGAGGTGCTCGCCGCGAGCCTTCTCGAGGCGGCGGGGATTGACCACGTGCCCTACGGCATCGTGCGCTACCACGGGAAGCTCGCGAGCAAATGCCCGCTGTTCACGTCCGAAGGCGTCGGGTTCGTCTCGGCGCACCGCTTCTTCGAGGGGCCGTTCGGCATTCGCGACATGCTCGAGTTCTGCGCGCGGCATGGCGCCGAGGACAGCTTCCGCGAGATGGTCGTGATGGACGCCGTCATGGCCAACGTGGACCGCCATTCGGGCAACTACGGCTTTCTGGTGGACAACGCGACCGGCTGCGTCCTTGGCATGGCGCCGCTATTCGACCACAACATGGCGTGCCTGCCCCTGATGATGGAAGGCGACGACTTCGACGAGTACATCAACCTTATCGGGCCCAAGATCGGCACCGACTTCGTGTCCATCGGGCGCGAGCTCATGACGCCGGCCATCCGCGCCAAACTCGTCGCGCTCAAGGACTTCGCCTACGAAGATCCGGGCCTTGGCTACCCGGCCTGGAAGCTCGATGCGGTGAACCGGTTGAAGGACCGCCAGATTGCGGCTCTACTCGCATAGCAAAAAAACCGCAAGGGTGCTGCTAGCGGCAAACGACATCGGCGATGCGGTTGACGAATTCGAATCCTACTGCTTTGCGAACGCTTATCAGATTTGATGACCGGCTGCCGAACGCGAACAGCGAACAGCCCTTTGCCACGCTCGTGCGGTGATGTCCGGCATTGTGGCGGATGTCATCGCGCAGCCGTATGTTAATCGTCGAGGCAATGAATCAGGTGTCGGGCGCTCGCCCAAATCGGGTGGGGCGCTACTTGTAGAACTGCCTGCCGTACGAGCGTTACTCGTCGGTCACCCAGGCGAATCGGG
>DMNP01000077.1:0-1975 GCA_003452695.1 Eggerthellaceae bacterium | reverse complement strand
TCGGGCGATTAGTGCACACACTTTTGGTTGGGGAAAATCCGACCTGGGGTTTTGCCGGTCGATTGCCCCTTTCAAGCTAAAGTGTGTGCACTAATCGTGCTGGGGGCGTGGGCGGCCGGGAGCAGCGGATTCCACCCCGGGCGCTCATCCTACTGGGAATCGGCGTACCAGATTCAGTGGTCCAGATACTGCATGATACTGCATGATGCTGCTATGATTACAATGGTATGCAATACAGCATGTTTGCCTTCCGAGAGTGCTTGAACTGTGAAAATATGCAAGGGAGAAGGCATCCGCGCATAGGAAGTGAGTGATTCGCCATGTCTGCTGGCCAAACGAACCCCGAGAGCAAGGCGATTGTCCCAATGGAGCGGCCTGTCGTCTCCCGCCGCTCGTTCATCGAGCTAGCCGTAGGCGCGATTACCATGCTGCCCGGCGTGACGGGAGGTTTCCTGCTAACCTACACGCCCGAGAAGGCCTACGCGGATGAACCCGCCAGCCCTGTAACCGAAATCGTCATCGCGAAGCCCAACGAGATGGGTATCGCCGTTGCCGACGTCGCCGGCAACAAGCGCACGCCTGTCGCGGGCGCTTCCGTCACGGTCAAGTCGAACGAAGGCAACGGCAAGATCGAGGGGAAAACCGACAACAAGGGCGTTCTCTTAGTTGACTTGTCCAAGCTCACGAAGCCGACGAAGAACGCATATGGCGTGGAGGTATACACGCTGGAGGCATCCGTTTCCGTCGAAAAAGAAGGCTACCGCTCATACGAGACGGGATGGATGTCGCTCAAGGGCGGGGCAGGGTTCGACGTGCCAACGCTCAAGATCGGCGACGAGCTGGTGTATCCGAAACGGGTGACGTTGTCCGACTGGGACATCCTGTACACCAACAACGAATTCGCCGTCACTCCCGCCAACGACGAAACGCACGAGATCGCGATCGCGTTCTGCGCGAAAACCGCCGGCACCATCAGCGCCGAGATCGTCGATGTCGATACGGGCACCGCCGTTGCGAAGGGCAAGGCCACGTCCAAGCGCGAAGGTAACGCCGAATGGCAGGTTGCAACGGTGTCAATGAAGGGCGCTTACCTGCTGAAAGGCCACAAAGAGGCCCTGCCCGTCGGCAAGCAGTTCAAGTTGAACTACACCATTGGCGACACGGGCTATTCCGTCTTCCTGCGTCTGAAACTGGTGGACGCACCCAGCGCCATGACGGCGCCTTTCACGAAGAAGATGTCGTTTGGCCCGTTCAGCGAGGCCAACATGTCCCTCTCCTTCAGGTTGCCCAAATGGGTGCCGCTCGCCGGTGGCCAAGAGGTGGACGTATGGAAGCCCGACCTGCCGCTCGATATCTGCTTCGACCCGTATGGCTACTTCCGCGCATCGCTGCGCACGCCTTCGTGGGGCTACAAGTCGAAGAACGGGAAGGTGGACGGCAAGGCGTGGAAGAAGCTGCCGCGCAAATCGTTCACCGATCAGTTCGATGCCGCACAAGCCGAGATGGCAAGCTACGCCATGAAGACCGCCGCCTACATGGTGAACGGCTCGCGCAGCACGTTCTCGGCCTTCCCCGCCCAAAAATCGCTGCAGTTCTCGTTTAGCGCGGAAGCCGTCGTTGCAGGTCGTTGGAGTGACAAGAGCAATGCGGTGCGCGGCAAGGGCCAGCTGCGCGGCGTGCTCACGTTCGCGTTCTCCATCGCCAAGCAGATGTTCGCGGGACCCGTGCCCTTCATCATCCAGTTCGACCTGAACATGAACGCCATGATCAGCGTCGGTTGCGGCATCACCATCCCCCGGAAAGCGAAGGACTGGGGCAGTTGGGAGTACGACTACACCAGCACGGGCATCGGCTTCACCTTGATCATCGCGCCGGCGTTGTCGGTGGGTGTGGGCATCAAGGGCGTCGCCTCGGTGTCGCTCAACGGCATGCTCTCCTTCACCTTGTATGTTGGCGCGGGCGCCCTGCCTTCGGG
>DMNP01000354.1 GCA_003452695.1 Eggerthellaceae bacterium | reverse complement strand
GGCCGACCACGATATTTGCGTCGAGCCCCTGGAAAGTCTCATATGCGGCGGCGGCTTCGCCGAGGCGGGCGTCGAGGTTCGCCTCGAGCGCCCGATGAGCTTCACGCCAACGGGCCGAAACCGATTCGCGGACGTCCGCCAGTTTGCCGAAGAACGGGTCGGTGTCGCCTCCGAGCCGCGCTATCCGGTATGCCTCGCCGGTGTCGAGGCGCAGCTCGAGCGAGAACCCCTCGCGCTCCGGGGCGTCGGCGAAGCACAGCGGGACGCGCCGGGCGCCTGCATCGTGCGGCAGGATACAGAGGCAGTCCGTACGGAGCGCGAGCTTCGCGATGCTGTTCCTCGAAACGCCGGGCTCCGCATAGGCGTAGTCGCCCTCGCTGCGCATGACGAGGTCACCCTCGACGAAAAGTGCCCGCTCGCTCTTGGCGCTGTAAGCCTCCCAGAGCTTCTCGAAGAAGTCCTCGGTGAGGTAGCCGAGCTTCGATATCTCTGCCTCGTAGTCGCGCATGGCGAGGGCCAGACGGTAGTTCACGAGCCGCATGTCCATGAGGTCGGCGAATGGCAGGGCGTGGCGCGACCCGTCCACGCCCCGCAGGATTATCTCGTCTTCGGTGATGGTGGCCGACGCCTCGAAGGTCCCTTCGGGAAGCGAAGCCGTGCATTCGTAGGCCGGCATCTTCTTATATCTTCGTGCCGCATTGGTTGCAGAACGCGCTTCCCTGCTCGTTCTCGGCGCCACAGTTCGGGCAGACCGTCTTCGCGTTCATGGGCGACCCGCACTCCCCGCAAAACGGCAGGCCCAAGGCCACGTTGGCCCCGCAGTTCGGGCACTTGTTCATGCCGAGCGGGGAGCCGCAGTGGTTGCAGAACTTGCCGGTGCCTGCCGGCTTCCCGCAGTTCGGGCACGTCGTGGTGCGCGTCTCCAGCGTGCCGTGCCACACGGTGGTCGTCTCGGCCGCCGCGTCAATGTTGTTGCGCATGGCCTGGTTGCGCGCCTGCGCAACGTAGGCGCTCTCGCGCGGGGCGCACGAGATGCACAAGCCCTCGTCCTCGTTCCAGCAATCGGTGCACACCCACTGGCTGCAGGCGGGACACTTCCTGAAGTGCGGGCGCACCTCCTCCTGGGCCGCGTCGAACGATTGTTCCTGTTCCTTGCGCCATTGCGGCCCCTGCGATTCGAAGTTGTTGCCCACGGCTCCTATTCCGCGCTCCACGAGGCCGCCAAGATTGCCGGCGATTCCCCCGAGCAGCCCGCCGAGCCCTCCGGCCGCCTCGCTCAGGCGGTCGGCTTTCTTGCGCGATTCGTATGTCTGCGACTCCTGGAACGTCGACTTGAAACCGTTGCCGCAGTTGTCGCAGTAGAACTCGAACTGGAACCCGGCGTCGTTGGAAAGGTCGTTGTAGTTGCGGGTAAACGAGTGAAGCATGATGTTCCCTCCTTATACAGAGCGAATGCATAAGCTAACAGGCCCACAATATCACACTTAACAGTTTCACTGACTAAGAGAAGCAACGAATTCGCGTGCTGTTTCGATGTGCTTCGTTACTGTTCACACTGCAATGTCATTCAGTTAACGATTGAGAATGCGTCATGACCAGCTGAGTACATGGGCGAATCGCGCCGGAAGCAGGCGGCTCGGCGGACGAAAGGCCCGTACCGCAGCAATCGGCACCCTGGCGGGCGGCCCGGGCTGCTTTCGGGCGCGCGGGCACCGACCCGGCGACGTCGGGGCATCCCATGGGTGACAAAGGGGCGGTTCTAGTGTCACCTTTCGGAGAAAGGTGACACTAGAACCGTCCCCCTGTCGCCCTGTGTTCCCTGTAAATATGGTAGTATGTATCCTGTAATTCTGGTAATCACCAAAATCGGAGGCGCTGTTGATTCCTCGAGACCTTGCGAAGACCCTTATCTCTGCGGCTGAGAAGTTCCCCGTCCTGAGCATTACGGGCCCCAGGCAAAGCGGGAAAACGACGCTTGTACGCGCGACCTTTCCCAATCACGAGTACCTATCCCTTGAAGATCCGGAGGTGCGCGCGCTTGCCCAAGACGATCCGCGCGCGTTCTTCCGCATCCACTCGGGCAGGCTCATCCTCGACGAAGCGCAGCGGGCGCCGGAGCTTTTCAGCTATCTTCAAGGCATCGTAGACGAGTCCGGCGAGACCGGGCGGTTCATTCTGTCCGGTTCCCAAAACTTCCTGCTTTCGCGCACTATCTCGCAAAGCCTCGCTGGGAGGGTGTCAGTCCAGAGGCTTCTGCCTCTTTCCCTTTCCGAGGTCCAAGGCGCAGGGATCTGCCTACCGCTGGATGACTGGGTTGCCCAGGGGGGTTATCCTCGCATCTACGATAAGAGCATCCCTGCGCCCGAGTATTTCCCCAGCTACATCGAGACGTACCTCGAGCGGGACGTGCGCGCCGAGGGAACCGTAGGGCGTCTTGCGGCATTCAGGCGCTTCATCACGCTTTGCGCCCTACGGTGCTCCAAGCTGCTGAACATGACGGCGCTTGCCTCGGACGCGGGGGTCACGGTGAAGACGGCGAATTCGTGGCTCTCGGTCCTGGAGGCGAGCTACCTTGCGTTTCGCCTCGAGCCCTATTACGCAAATCTGGGCAAGCGGCTCATCAGGTCCCCCAAGCTGTACTTCTTCGACTCGGGGCTCGCCTCGCATCTGAGCGGCATCGATTCGGGCGATTCCCTCGCTCTAGACTCTCGCAAGGGGTCGCTTTTCGAGTGCATGGCCGTATGCGAGCTTCAAAAATACGCTCTTGCGCATGGCGTGAGGCCTGGCCTGTCTTTCTATCGGGACAGCAACGGGCGGGAAATCGACATCCTGGTGGAGAGGGGCGGACGCATCATCTGGGCGGTAGAGGTGAAGTCCTCTTCGACCTATTCGCCGAAGTGGTTCAGGAACCTTGATGCGGTCGGCGACCTTCTCGGCGTCGACGAGGGCCACAGGATTGTCGCCTGCGGTCTTGACGAAGGGTTCGAAACCAAGCACGGGCGTGTCGTTTCAGTAGCCGACCTGCCCTCTGTAGTGTTCGAGTAGCGAGATGCCTTCCTGGTCGCGTTATGGCGAGGCGAAAGCTCCTAATAGAGCTTTGCAGAATGTTTGGCCATGATACGCAAGGCAGTTTTCGCCGACCCGGCTGCAGCCGCATCAGGCCAAACCAGTAACGTATAGAGCTTGCAAGCCTGAGGTCAGGGGCTCGATTTCCCTATTCTCCACCAAGAAAGGCCAGGCCAACCGCTGTATTCGGTTGGCCTGGCCTTTCTTGAGCGCGCTGATTTTGCGTGAAAAGCGACCAGGAAACGACCAAACCCACGTTTTCGGCAACAAGAGCTTCGTGGGCGGTGGCGGTGTGGCGCATGGGACCTTGCGGAGAGAATGCGCGTGTTTGGGGGGCATGGTAACGCAAACGAAGAATCAGCCGCGCTGGTTCGACGAGAAGCGGAATCGCTTACATCGCCCTCTTTTCCATATTCCACATTTTGGGCACGGCAGGGTCTATCGGAAAAGCGAGTGGAGCCTCGCGCAGACCTTCAAGCCTTCAACGGAATCCCCCGCATCGCCGTCAATGCACCATTCTACTCTTGCGGCGAACGGGAAGTTGCTGAGTTAAGAAATCCGTCTCGGTAGAGTGACAGAGGGACGGTTCAAACCTGCACGCCCGCACCGGCGATGAGGGCGTTCGCGTAGGCGGCCCGGTTGTTCTTGTCGTTCACCGGCGATGCCCCGCGAAAGAACTTGCCGGGCTTAAGGTTCCCGCCCGCGAGCTCCCGGAAGTTCGCGAAGGCGACGTCGCTCGGGTAATCGGCGCGCTCGTCCGTGTAGGATAGGATATGACCGATCATATAACAACAATATCCGTTAAAAATGACACCTCGCGTTTAGTGTAACCGTCCATGAACGACCTCATGTTCGCGCGCCCCTCGGCGGACCGCGCGGTGCCTACAGAGTCCCAGGGCTTGAGCAGCGGCCAGGGAATCGACAGGTACATGGCTTTGGTGTGTCGCAAGAAGGCGACTTCCCAGTCGGGGTAGTAGCTGCGCTTGAGCGTCGACGAGTCGATCGATACGAACCCAGCAGCCTTGCCGGGGAACAGGTCGATGAGGGCTTGCGCTATTTAGCCGCCCATTGATTGGCCAACGAGGACGGGCGAGCGTATTTCCTTGACCTCGAGAATTGAGTTCAGCATTACGTCGCGGTGCGTGGTTGAGCGGTTTTACAGCAAACCCGCCTGGTAGGGCTTGTCGCACTTGGGAGCGCTGAGCGAGCACCGTTTACGGCACAGCGTGCAAACATCCGATGAGTTCGAGCTGTTGTCCGATATCGAGCTGCCATCAGCCGAATCGCCGGCAGAAGGCAAGCCGCCGGCTCTCGGCTTGGTGGCCGAGCCTCTGCCCGCGTTCGATTCCGTGACGGGCTGTTTCGCAGTCGCGCCGGCCTGCTGCGGCGCCACCTTGCCAGCCGCCGTTGCGCCAAGCGCAAGCACGCCCAAGGCAGCCATCGCAGTCACGCCCCTGCTGATGGCGCGGCGGCGCGACGGGTTGTATTCAATCTTGAAAGCGGATGCCAAAAACGCCCAATGCATGGCCAGGTGCACCACCGCGAGCGCGCAAAGCGCGTACGCGGAATACGTGTGCACGGCCGCCCACGTCGAGTAATCGCCGACTGGCCACACGAAACCCGTCGAGGCGAGGATGCCGCTGATGGCAACCGAGCTGACACCGAGCGCAATCGTAGTTGCGGTCAACAGGCAACCCACCGCGGCAAGCGAGGCTCGCCTGGCCGTCAGCTTGCCCGCTTTCGCGTTACGCGCGGTATTCTTCACCCATGCCGCCGAAAACGCCAGGTGCGCAACTAGGGTTGCGAAGAAGGCGAACCCCACCACCTCATGCAAGAACTCGCCGGTGAACTGAATCAACATCTCGAAAACGAGCATCAACGACAGGGCGGCGTCTAGCGCGACGCGCGTGGTCTTGCCAATCCTCATCTGCACTCAGCCCCCTACTTGACACCTCGTTATGTTGTGCAGACTCTATAGTAGACACGCTGCCTGAAACCCACCTGAAGAACACATCGGGTGACAGGGGAACGGTTCTCCTGTCACCTTTTCGCCATCGCCTTCGCGGACTTGGCGAATCGATCAACTCGCGTAGCTCGCGGGGAATGGCGGAAACGAGGAGGCGCGCGAAGCCACAAGGCCGCCGGTCGACTTCACGCGCCCGCTCTTCACCTCGATGGCGGTCGCATGGAACTCGTCGCTCACGACGAGTTCGACCTCGCGGTTCCCCTCGCGACACCAATTGAGGGAGAACCCCTCCCCGGCCGTCCATCTTGGATGAGCGACTCCAGCTGCCTGAGGTACGCTTGCGACGCGGGGGACAAGATGCGGTCTTTGCGCCACATGAGGCCGCGCTTGTCGTAGATGGACGGATCGAGGGGGATGCAGACGAGGCTGCTCGTCTCGAAGCGGTCGATGAGCTCGGCGTAGCCGATGGCGACGCCCAAGCCTGCTTGCACGAGTTCGATGGCGGCCGTCCCCACGTTCACCGTGGCAACTACTTCCATTTTCGCGTAGGAGTCGCCCGCCCATCCCTTCAGGACGGCGCCCGCCCATGCCTGCCGGGCTACCACCACGTTTACGCCCTCCAGGTCGGTCGCGCGAATATGGGCGCGGTTTGCAAGGGGGTGGCCTTGTCCCATGATGGCGACCCACGTATCGCGGCCGGGAAGATCGAGCACGCAGTACCGACTGCGTTCCCTCAGGCCGCACTCCACCATGAAGTCGAGGGAGCCCCGGTTGAGCGATTCAATGAGGTCACCCGCGTCGCCCGACGTGAGATGGAACTCCACGTGAGGATGTTGCTCCCGGGTGAGCTTGGCAGCCCGGGCGAGTAGGGGCGTGGCGCCCGACTCTCCGTATCCCAAGTAGACCGAGCCGGCCACCTCGTCTTTTGCGGTGCCCATACTTTCCCGTGCGCGGTCGGCGAGTTCCGCGATCGATTTTGCGTAATCGTAGAGAACGCGGCCCTCCTGCGTGAGGCGGATGATGCCGGCCTCCCGGCGATAGAGCGCGTGCCCCATCTCCCTCTCGAGCGCGGCAACCTGTCGCGACAGCGCTGGTTGTGAGATGTGGAGAGATGCCGCGGCGGCGGTCATGTTTCCCGTGTCGGCGAGCACGGTGAAGTTTTTCAAGGATTCAACCCTGAGCGACATGCCATCCCCAATCATGCATTAATTGCATAAAGATTTATGTTTCATAATGATATAGCAATTACTTCGCCCGCGCCCTACTTTATAGAGCAACATTGGGTTTAAACGGCAATAAACTCGTTAGCCGTATTGGAGGTGACCACGATGAGAAAAACAAAGGCCGTCCTTTTTGTAGTCCTGACGATTTGCCTCGGACTTGCTGCTTGCGGAAATGCGGGCGACAGCTCTAAGGAACAGGCGCCGTCGCAAGCGGCGGGCGGGGAGCAAGCGGTTTCCGCCTCACAATCCTCGATGCTGGTGCAATCGGGAACTGCATCGGCAAAGAAGGTGGCGAAAGACGGTGCCGACATGCAGACGAGCGACCCGGCCATGCCGACCAGGGTTCCCAAGGAGGGTGGCACGAAAATTAACATGTACTTCGGCGACACGGTGATCCCCGGCGTGCTAAACGATTCCGAAACCGCGCAGACCCTCGTCGAAAAGCTCCCATTAACTCAGCATATGAGCAGATATTCGCATGATTTTTGTGGCGTGACGCAAGACCTGCCGTACAACGAGGACGAGGTCCACTACGGGTGGCTGAACGGGGACATAGACTATGCCACTGACGCCCCCTACTTCACCATTCTGTTCGAGGACGAAGACGTGTCTGAGCAATACGGATCGCAGGTCAACATCGGCGTGATAACATGCCCGCTTAAAGAGATCTCGGCTCTTGAGGGCTCGTTCGACGTACGCATCGAACTCGCCGAATAGCTCGGCGTATTTACGTAAGGAGAGTTCCATGTCAGGTTCAATTGTTACGAGGCGCACGTTTCTGCGTGCGTCGGCGCTTGCCGCAGCGGGTATGGTGGTCGGGCTTGCGGGGTGCGCTCCGAGCAGGTCAACTGAGGGCAATTCGTTTTCTGCGAGTAGTTCGTCGTCAGTAGCCTCGGTTTCCGCCTCAGCCTCCGCCGTCAGCGCTGGCTCATCGAATCAATCGAGTGGATTAGCGAACGAAAGCGCTCGGAAGCCGCTCGTCGTGTACTTCTCGTACACGGGCAATGTCGACGCCATGGCCCATTGGATTGCCGATGAGGTTGGCGGCGACCTCGTGCGCGTGACGGCCAAGGAGGCCTATCCCGACGACTACGACGCGACTGTCGATCGCGCAAAGGACGAGCAGGATCAAAACGCACGTCCCGAAATCGTCGTCGATTTGAATGCGGAGCGGTTGGCGAACTGCGACACGGTGTTCTTCGGATTTCCCATATGGTGGTACGACCTGCCGATGCCGATGTGCACCTTCCTTGAAGATTACGACCTGTCGGGCAAGACGGTCATCCCCTTCTTCTCGCACGGGGGCAGCTCGAGTGGGGCAAACAGCTTGCCCACCCTGGAATCGCTTGCCAAGGGGGCAACGGTGAAGTCGGGCGATGCGATCTCGATCCTGGGGGATAACGTGGCCGCTTCCGAGCAGGATGTGCGCGCGTGGGCGAAGGGGAAGACCGGGCTTGGCGCGACCGGCGCGTCGACCATTGCAATGAAGGTTAACGGCACGACGCTCACGATGTTGCCGGCAAATACCGAAGCCGCATCGGCGCTGGTCGCCTCGTTGCGTGACGCGCCGATATCGGTAGACATGCATTCCTACGGAGGATTCGAGAAGGTGGGCGCGCTGCCGAACGAGCTGCCGTCCAGCGATGAGCAGATCACGACCCAGCCGGGAGACGTCATGCTGTACCAGGGCAACCAGATCACTGTCTTTCACGGCTCGAACACGTGGGCATACACGCCGCTCGGCCACCTAGAGGGCGCAACCACAGAGAGCCTGCTCGCCGCGTTCGGCGAGGGCGATGCAACGGTGGAATTGGCGCTGCAATAGCAGCTCGTCGGCCGCTCCCGCATCGGTTCAGGCTCGGGAGAGCATCCGCACCTCTCTGCATCACGATTGCATTTACAGCCGGCCTTGAGTTTCGCATGCGCACCTCTAAACGCAAAACTCTTGAATAGCAAAAAGAAGGTAGATAGAAAACGGGGAGGTTATAATGGAGTACAGGACGCTTCCGCACGGAGGCGAGAAAATCGGCGTCATCGGGCTGGGGATGGCGGGCATCCACCATGCAGATGCCAAGGAGACGGAAGCCGTAGTACGTGAAGCGCTCGATATGGGCGTGAACGTGTTCGACTTCATACCGAGCGAAGCATCGGCGTTCGAGGGCTACCTTCGCGCGCTTTCGGGCGCCAACCGCCAGCGCGCGATGCTGCAGGTGCATATCGGCGCAGAGTACACGACGGGAAAGTACGGTTGGACGGTCGACGCCACGCTCGCAGCTGCTGAGTTCGAGAAGCGCCTATCGGATCTCGGCACCGACTATGCCGACTTCGGCTTCATCCACTGCATCGACGAGGAATCGGATTTCGACAGGGTCATGAACGGCGGCATAGGGGATTACGCTTTGCGCCGAAAGGCGGATGGCACGATTCGCCACCTGGCGTTTTCCACGCATACGGTTGCAATCGCGCGCAAATTCCTGGCCACGGGCGCATTCGACTGGGCGATGTTTTCCATCAATCCCATGTACGATTACACGAACGAATCCACCTACGGGAAGGGTGAGGCGGCAGACCGCGCGACGCTCTACCGCGAGTTCGAAATGGCGGGCGTGGGCGTGTCGGTTATGAAGGCGTTCGCAGGCGGTCAGCTGCTCGATGCGGCACAATCGCCTTTCGGCCAAGCGCTCACCCGCGATCAGTGCATCGCCTACGCGCTGGACAAGCCCGGAGTGGCATGCGTGCTACCGGGCGTGCGGGGGCTCGACGACCTGCGCAGCGTGCTGTCCTATCTGGATGCCTCGCCCGAGCAGCGCGACTACTCGATTATCGGCGAATTCGCCCCGCCAACCGACAAAGGCGTTTGCGTGTACTGCAACCATTGCCAGCCGTGTCCGGTGGGAATTCCTATCGGTTTGGTCAACAAGTATTACGACCTGGCACGGTTGGGCGACGAGCTCGCGGCGGATCACTACCGCAACCTCGAGCAGCATGCTTCCGAATGCATAGGGTGCGGGCATTGCGATAAACGCTGCCCCTTCAACTGCACGCAATCCGGGCGCATGCACGAGATCGCGGAGTATTTCGGCATCTGAGGGGGTGACAGGGGGACGGTTCTTGCGTCACCCAAGAACCGTCCCTGCGTCACCGCTTAATGCCGAGCCCGAGAACGTGGACGCCGTGATCCAAGCGACCATCGGTTGGAAGGCGTAAGGGACGGGCACAACACCCCTGCATGTTTGCACCTTGGAGTTATGCCCAAAAACCTAGATGGTCCGTTAAGGTGCCAGCGTTCCCAACGGGGCTACTACAACTCCGTCGTCCCGTTTGTATGCGGTTTGGGTCGCAGTGAGGACCATGAGGAACGATGGCGCCCCCTGGCGCTCCTGGTCGACACGGCCGGCGAGCTTCAGCAGGTGCTTCGCCGCGTCGTCTATGAACCGGTTGCCGAGCTTCACCTCGACGGGAGCCCAGCGCCCGTCGTGCAGGTGGATGACGGCATCGGCTTCAAGGCCCGTCTTGTCACGGTAGTGGAACACGTCGCCGCCCAACGCGCTCGCATACACGCGCAGGTCGTGGGCGCACAGGGACTCGAACAGCAGGCCGAACATCTCGAAGTCCTCGCGCAGACTGGCTAGCGATACGCCGAGCATTGCCGCAGCAATCGAAGGGTCGCAGAAATGCCTGGTGGGGCTCGTGCGCACCGCCGTCTTGGAGCGGAGGCTCGGGTTCCACGCCTCCAGGTCTTCGACCACGCACGCACGCGCCAGGGCGTCGAGGTAGTCTGCGACCGTATCGCTGGAGGGAATGTGCCCCTGCATGTCGGCGGCTATCGTCGTCGCGGCAGCCTCGGAGGAGATGTTGCGCGCATACGACCTGAGCAGCGCGCGCATCCAGGTCGTATTGCGGGGCTTCTCGTCCATCTCTTCGATGTCGCGTTCCAGCAGCTCCCGCACGTAGCTTTCCGCCATCGAGAGTGCGATGCCGTCGTCCTGCTCCGTGACAGCCTCGGGCCAGCCGCCACGGCAGATGGCGAACGCGTAGTCGTCTATATCGAGCTCGCAGATGCTCCCCACGCCCTTGCCGCCGCTTGCGAACAAATCTGAGAGCGATACAGAACCGTTCGATTCTCCAGATTCGAACAGGGTCATCGTGCCCATGTTCAGGCTCGCAATTCGTCCGACGCCGGAGTGCGCGGGCCGCTTGCGCGGGGTCGAGGAGCCCGTGAGGATGAACCTTCCCCGCCCATGGCCCCTATCCACGGCGAACCGCACAGCGTCCCAGAGCTGCGGTGCCATCTGCCACTCGTCGATGAGCCTCGGCTCCTCGCCCTCGAGGATGGCGGAGGGCTTGCTGTCGGCGAGCGCGAGCAGCGTGGCGCTCCGGTCGGGGTCCTGCATGAAAACCTGACTTGCGGATTGGCGCTCTCCCGTCGCGGTCTTGCCGCACCACTTGGGTCCCCTGATGCTCACGGCGCCGGATGACCGCAGCGCCTGTTCAAGCATGCCGTCGGCAATCCTCGGGAGGTATCCGTCGGCAGGCAGCTCTTTGTTCGTTCTACGCGACATTGCTCCATCACCTCAAGTGCCATAATAGCATGAATCGGTTAGTTGGACTATTTATACTATGTGAGTTGGACTATATCTAATCATTAATATGGACTGAAATGAATCGGTGAGTTGGCCGCCAAGAGGTGACAAGGGGACGGTTCTTCCGTCACCTTTTCGCCATCACCTTCGCGCGCTTGCCTTCCCGTCCTTGGCTGAAAAAACGCTCATGTATCTAAAAACGAAATAATTGTCAAATTAAGAGCAAAACAGGCGCAGGGGTCAGTTGCGACAACCAATTTCGCCGAATAGAACAGCTTTAGCTTTCTGCGAATCGAGGGGTTTCATCTCCTACAATTCCAATGGGATATTCTCAAGATGCCCTATTTGATTAATCTAACTGCAACACTAGGCACGCTCTCCAGTCAATATCGGTCAATTGTGCCATCCGCTGCATTCGGTGGACGAAGGCGGCAAGCGGGAGCTGAAGAACGGGCTTGACGGCCAATCCGGAGGAATCGGTTTTGCTCGAGAGCAGAGCGAAGCACAGATCTGCCTCTTTAGACCGGAGAGCGTTGAAGGTGAGCGAGCTGATCGCTTTTATCTCCAGGTTGGTATTGGCGCTGAGCTCAGCAGCGCCCGGCAGCGCGTCGTGATGCCGCCCCAACGTGAAACAAGGGCGCCAGACACCGGTGTTTCATCTGTTACCGCCGCGTTTTGCGTAGGAACAGGGCAAGTGCGCCCATCACGTCGAGGCATTTCGACGAAATGTCGTAGGTGACACCCGGCGCAGTTCTGGCTTGTCCCGCAACACCGCGCAGCTCGTCGAAAGCCCGCTGCTCGCATCCTCGCTTATCTCCCTTGCCGAGCTAACCATTGCGAATACGTGCGAAACTTGCGAAAACGTGCGAAACTTGCGAAAGAAGCGACCGGAAAATGCGCAACCCCTTCACCCCGACATTTGGCAAAGTACCTCCCTATATGGCTGGCCGCCAGGACATTCTTGATGCGATGAGCAAGGCATTCGAGGACGGCTCGGGAAACCCCAACTTGTCGAGCATCCTCATCGGACCGCGCGGCTCGGGAAAGACGGCGCTGCTCGCCTGCATCGCAGCCGAAGCGCTCGAGCACGGATGGATTTCCGCAAGGGTTTCGGCATTGCCCGGAATGCTCGAAGACATCTCGATGGGCTTGCCGAATGTGCGAGTTGCGCGATTCTCGCAGCCAATGCTACGCATCGACGCTTCGCCGTTCTCCCACATGTCAGAGCTCGCCCGCTGTCCGCTTCCTACAACCCGGCAGCTTTCTGGTCGGTAATATCCACGAACATGCCGACATAGGAAAGGGGAGTCCCGTTTTCGCGCCGCAAGAGCCTTCCGATGGCATGGAACCATCGCCACTCTCCACTTTTAACCTGCAGCCGATATTCCACGTCGTAGTTTTTCCGTCCCGTGTAATCCTGTATCGTGTCGTTGTATTCTTTCAGGACCGCGTCCCTATCGTCTGGATGCAAGAGGTCCGACCACGACTCCAACTTGTTGGGGAAGTCGTTCTCGTCTTTGTACCCGATCATCCTCCTGAATTCGGGGCTCCATTCAACCGATGTCATATTGCCGTTTTCGTCGAATTCCATGCCCCACATGCCCGAACCGAGCGCTTCATGCATGACGCGGATGGTGGCCGCTCTATGGGCTGCGATCCGCCGCTCGTTGGTGTCTTTCATGATGGCCTTGTTCGTGTACATTTCCCGGTCGGCGGCGATTATCGCCTTCTCGACCTCCTCGTCTTTCACCATCTCGTAGCCGAAGGCGCATTCGTATTTGGTTCTGGATAGGTTTTTGCGCATCCGCTCTATGTCGTCTTTTACCTCGTCCTCGGTCTTGTCCAGGTAAAAGATTGCAAACTCGTCGCCGCCGATGCGGTATACCTGCTTGTTTTTCACCTTGTCGCTCGTCAGGCATTCGGCCACGGTTACGAGTGCCGTATCCCCCGCATCGTGCCCCTCGGAATCGTTCACCTTCTTCAGGTCGTTCATATCCACCGACGCCACTGCGGTAATCCGACCCTTCAGGTTTGCCGAATCCACGTAATAGCATTGGCGGTTGAGCAGATGGGTAAGCGTGTCCTCTTTGGCCGTCAGCACATACAGCGAAAGGTAGTAGACGAGCAGAAGCGATGCGAACAGCGTGCTGAAATCCACCCGTATCGCCAGGAAGACGTGAATGGCCGCGCCGACCATCGCCGTGAGGAAGCTGACCAAGATGCCTTTTCTCTCGGTCGTGCCGCGGCGGGCGTACTGGATCGCAAACGCGCCGACGAACAAGACGGCATACAGCACGAAAAGGGCGACTGGGTAAAAACGCAGTATGCCATCTGCGCTCATGTACTGATTGTCGGGGGAAAACCAATAGATTAAGTGCGTCCACTGGCTTGAGTACAGAAGCGGCGCGCTTATGAGAATCGGCAGATACAGCAGGAACCTGCGCTTCTGAGCGAACTGCGTTATGCCCATCATCTCGAGCATGATGACGGGATGCAGCAGCCAGACCGTTGGCGTTAGGAAGATTCTGGCATACGTCGGATAATCGAGCTGCGCGGCCCAACGCACGATGATGGAAAGCAAAGCCTCCGCAAATATGAGGATTATCACGAAGCGGGTCGCCGTAATCGTCCGCCGGCTCAGGTGAACGTTTGATCCCAGCATCACCCAGAGCCCCAGCAGCTCGGCTAACGTAATGTAATCGCTCAACACCAACGCGGCAATGTCCACAACTGACTCCTATTTTCAGGCGCCCTTCGAAAACCCCGCCGCGCGCGTCATGCCCGTGCACGCTACCAGGAAATGCCCTCTGAAGAAACGCCCCGATTTATGCAAATCACACACCAGCACCCAATACGGGCGGCGGAATGGTTTTATCTCTGCCTTTTTAATTTTGGACATGATAGCGCACCTACGCCCGCTTCGCGACAAATGCGGGCCTTGGCGCCAACACGCACACATCAATCCGGCGAAGCTCGTCGTCGGACATGCTGATTTCGGGCAGCGGTCTTGCCAATGGGTTCTCGGTGACTCCCCAATACCTGCTGCTTCATCTTGCGCGGTGGCCTATGGTTCAAAACGCAATAAATCAACGCACGCAGCAGCCCTGAAGAGGTTCTGGCGCTTGCGAAAGAAGAGGGCTACGAGCTCTCCGAATCAGGACTCCTTCAGGTTTCGGGTGGTGCTTGGTGTATGGCCGACAGGGAAGACGGTTCTCTTTGCGCTTACTTGATTCGCCCCTAGTCCTCGAGGTGAATCGCCCAGCCGGTGTCGATCTTCTTCCAGACCTTTGCCCTCGTGGACTCGTCGAGCTCTGGCCAGTCGACAACCGTGGTGGCCCTGTTCGTCACCAGATGCGCCTTGTCCGAGCAAAGCGCCAGCGGGGTGTCGGAAAGCGAATCGGAATAGAAGTGGTCGATGACCGGAAAGCCGTGCTCGATGATGTAGATCGACTTCTCCTTCGCGTACATCAGATTGTTCATGAAGACCCCGAGCTCTCGGTCGTATTCCGTCGCCACATAGTTCACGCCGAGCCTGCGCGCGATGGGGGCGATTATGCAATCCGGGGACGCGCTGATGATAAGGTCGTCCGGCCTCTTCTGCGCCAGGTACCACGACGAGATCCGGTTCTCGTTCTTGTCCCAGAAGCGCTCGACTTGCTCGTCGCAATCGTCTACCAGCATGAGGTACCTGAATATCTCGCGCATCATGCGGTACTTCGGAATCTTCCCCGCCTGGTACTGGGCCATCGTCTTCACGGCGTGCGGAAAATAAGAGACCCACAGATGCGGATGACGCATCATGCACCACACGCAAAAGCTGAACGTGCAGTTAGACGGGAATATCGTGCCGTCGAAATCGTATACGTTCATCAAATGCGCTCCTGCCTCGATCCGCGCCGCACCGGTCCGCTACTGCAATTGCGGCCAGAATCCTTAGGGGCTCATTGTGCCGTTGTTCGCGATGTCGCGCAAGGAGCACCCGGACGGTTGCCTGGCAAGTGCCCGGTCGGCAAGCGCCTGGTCGCTCACACGAGCGCGAGCAGCTCCGCGGGATCGCACAGGTAGGCGTCCAGCTCGTCGCGCGGCAGGGGCTCGGTCTTGTCGTAGCCCCACGACACGCCCACCGCCAGCACGCCGGCGTTGCGCGCCACTTGCGCGTCCACCACTGTATCGCCCACATAGGCCGCCTCGGAGGGACGCACGCCCAGCTCGGCGAGCATGTCGAGCAGCACCGTGGGATCGGGCTTGCGCGGCGCGGGTGGCACCTCGCCGCGCACCAGGTCGAACAGCCCGTCGAAGAAACGCTCCGCCAGCGCCTGCACGCCGGCGTCGAACTTGTTGGACAGCACGGCGGTCGCCACGCCCCGCGCACGCAGCTCGTGCAGCGCTTCCACGATGCCCGGGAAGGGCTTCGTGCCGGCGTAGTCGCACGCTATGTAGATATCGCGCCACATTTGGAACGCGCGCTCGCCCTCGGCGCGCGTGCAGCCGGCTGGCATGAGCTTCTGAACGAGATGCCTGCCTCCGCTGCCCATGCAGGCGAGCGCCTCCGCCTCGGTGCGTGCGGGATAGCCCAGCCGGGCGAACGTCTCGTTCGCGGCTGCCACCAAGTCGGGCAGCGTATGCAGTATGGTTCCGTCCATGTCGAAGACGACCGCCTTCACGGGCATGCGGCAACCCCCTTTCATCGGGACCACGTCTACTGTATGTAGATGATTTCGGTGGGCTTGAAGGCCGACACCATGCGAACCCCGGCGTTGTAGAACAGGCCGATGCAAAACACCCAGATGATGGCTTCATCCGAGTTTGAAAATGCGATGCAGAGCGCGGCTAACGCTATGTTCGCCAGGCCATGCGCGATACTCAAAACCCAAGGGGCCCCGAACAGCTTCGACTCTATTCCGCGGGCGATGGAAAGAACTCCGATGAGCACGTTATAGCAAATCAGATAGAAAGCAATTGCAAGCTGGGGGTTGTCGACGACCGCAACCGCGAACACGCCGACATCGATGGCGATTATGGCTATGAACAGCACGGACAAACCGCCTGTCATAAGGCGCGCCATCCGTATGTAATACACCAGCTTTTTCACGCCATACAGCGAAACCGCGAGGCCTAGAATGAACGCCACGGCCAATAGACCGCTTTTCGGCTCGAGCAGCAGGATGAAACCGCAGGCAATCATCAGCACGCCGAGGACCAGATTTGCGATGCGTTGCAGCTTAGTCATGGCTACCGCCTCCTCGCAGGTACCCGACAAGGGGAAGGAAATCCCTTATGCCCGCAAAGCCTTTTCCGTCATAGCTAATCGAACGTCCAGCAAGCGGGTTTCCGGAGGACCATATGCGATTGACAACCATGCCCTTCTGGGCGAGCGCAGCCAAGATGAACTTGCCCAGATAGGTGTCGTCTTTGCAATCCGCCGCGGCATCCAGGTACTCCTGCACGTGCGTGTCCAGGTCGAAGAGGTCGACGGCACGACCGCAGAGCCGCTTTCCGAACGCGAGCCAGTCCTCGATGGCGCCCTGGGCGGGTTGGCGTTTCTCCAGGATTTCTCGAATCTCGCGTTCGTAAGGCTCGACCGCATCCGTGTCGTAAGTGTTCACCTTGAACGGACCGCTTTCTCCGCGCAAGCATTTCATGGCATAGACCATCTGGCAAAACGCCTGGTAATACTCGGCGGGATTGTCTTTGACCACCGCTTCGTAATCGTTCCACGCCGGCACATAGCGGTACCTCATGAAACTATAGTCGGGAAGGTGACCCGCCCGCCCGTGGCCTAAGTTCATGACGGTGTTCTCGTTGGGTTGGAAAATCGTGTTCGTGTACAGGCCCTTGTCGAAGTCGTCAGGTACCGCCGGATTGTGGCCAAACTTCACTGGACGCTCGGTGAAAGAGCCGTCTTCGGAGGAGATAAGCTCGACGAAGAAGCGATTCGTGTTGTTTATGACGAGCGACGGCGTTCCCGCAAAATAACGATGCGCCCAGGTATCTGCCAAAACGTGCATGGCCAAGCCCGCCGCCTGCAAGCTCTTTCCTTGGGCGAGATTCACCGTGTCCGCCACCAGATCGCCGTTAGGGCCGCAAATCAGCCGGTACTTATTGCGGTAACTCCTGTTCCCCCTGCCCACCTCCGCATACAGGTCGGCGGGCAGGAAATGAAACGACGCCCACGTGCGCGTGATGTCCGCAAGCCCGACGGGGTCGGTCCGCGCAGACGCCATTTCCACCGGAAGCTGCGTCGTGGCCGCAGGCTCGGGACCGCCGATGCGTTTGAGGAACGTCTTCGAGCACTTGTCGACGAGAAACGCGCTGTAGCAGAGCTCTTGGCTCTCCTCAATCGAATAGCCCGCAATAAGTGCCGCGCAGTACGTGCCGTAGTAATGGAAGGACCTTTCCATATCGCCGCCTATTCTGCCGTCTCACTCGCGCGCCGCAAGCGTAGAGAGCTGCGAATGACCAGCACCAGCGCGGCGATTGCGGTCGCTTCGATGAGGACTGGAATTATCATGCTCAAAGGGGAAAGGGCAAACGATGCGCTCAGCGCGATTCCAGCCAGGGACAAGGCGTTCGCTATCGCGACGATTGCGGCTACAACCAGGTAAAAGGGACCTTTCCTCACACCGCGCCCCTCCGCGCGGGCCGACATGCCCACGTATGCGCGAACACTCACGTCCACGAGGGCCACGACGATTAGCGATACGTACACCGCAATCGTCAGCGATTCTTCGTCGAGGCCAAGCAGCCAGCTCAGCACGTCTTTGTCCGCGAACTTAAGAAACATGCCGATTTTCGCCAGGGACCAAACGCTGAACGCGACGACGGCGCTGCCGGCAATGGTCAATGTGTCTTGGAGACGCCGCGTCTGTGCCTGCTCTGTCATCTTTCTTTCCTCGAAGCGGTAATGCTCGCATCTGCCCCGAAAGCGAGCGCGAGAATCTGGCCTTTCAATTTGCCCCAGCTTATATCGCCCCCGCCCTTTCGTCAAAAGAAGCTTAGGATAGAGGACTGGACCACAGATCGTATGGCTTTAAGCCGCGCTTCCTTGCGTATGCGATCAGACCGACGAGCGTCAGCGTGAGCAAGATAACGGCCCCTATGCTGCCCTCCACGCCAAACACGGGATCGAAGAAGAGCCCGTTGGAGGCCGCATCCAGCTCGAACACCGAATACAACGAGACCACGCCGCTGTTCGGCAGGCCGTAGAAGATGTTCTGCGCGAAATTCCACGTCGTGTGCATGGCTATGCATGCCCCCAGCGCATCGTAGTAGCAGACGAGTACGGCAAACAGAAGGCCGATGACCAGCAGCTGGACGAAAGCAATCGGCGTCATGCCCGGGTTGAACCCATGAAGCAAGGCGAAGAACAGGGCGGTTACAATAATCGGAACGAGCGGATGGCGGTATCTGCGCGCCAGCTTCTGGTACAGGAACAGCCGACACGATATTTCCTCTGCGCCCGACTGGATGAAGACGGCGAATAGCAGCAGCAGAAATGGTCCTATCTCGAATCGTTCGAAGTGAAGCGAGACATCCCCCATAAAAACCGACGCGATGACGCAGATGCTGTTGATGCCAAACCCCAAGAGCGCGCCGATGCCGAAAAGCGCAAGGCTGCGCTTGTCGCGCACGAACAGCAGCTTCCCCAGCATCTTCCTGCTTGCGGGAAAGATGGCCATAACCAAGGCAAAGGAAATCCATATGCCGATAAAGCCGAAATAGAGCGACGAGAAGCTCAGGTAGTCGGGCGCACCGGTTACCTCCTGCAAGCTAACCTGGCCCTGAACGACCCGCAACATGTCCTCTTCGCTAATCGCCCGCGGCAGGCCGGTCAGGCGAATGATCGGACCGCCCAGCAATGTTCCCACGAGAATGAGGACCAGCGTTATAAAGCAGGCCAGCAGGAACATATCGGACTTCCTGCGCCCAGGGCGCAGGAAGCTGCGATAGCGTTCGATGAACCGGCTCATGAAATCACCTGCTCATTCGATATGAAATAACGTAGTTTCCTTTCGTCCTAATATAGCATTCCAGAAAGGTCGCAGGCCAACGCAGTGTGTCAAGGGGACGTTTATCTTGACACGCCATCCCCGCGTTAAGAGACGTCCCCTTGGCACACCCCGCTGACCCGTTCGTGAAATGCAGCGAAAATGATTCGATTTAAAGGGCTTTGGCTAAACCCTCGCTTTGAAACGCTGACTGTTGCATAATATTAAAGCGTCTTGCACCGCTGGATGCAGGGACTTCCCGCGGTTTGAAAACGCAGGAGCCTCGCCCTGGGTCTCTGCACCTTCGCATGAAGGATCGCAACGGGGGCGCGGACTTCGCCTTGCGCATCAGAAGACCTGCAGCGAAACGGGTTGAAAGAGGGAAGGCAGAATGAACGAGTTCAAGACAAGGTTCTCTTTGAAGAAGAAGCTGCTCCTGCTGATCATCCCCATCATCGTGGTGGTCATGTTAATTGCAGGATACTTCAGCTACATGAGCCTGACCAACATCACGCGCACCATGTATACTAGCAGGTCGCAAGAGCTTTCGAAGACCGCGGCGGAGCTCGTCGACCCACAGCAGGTGAAGACGGTTCGCGACCAGGTGATGGCCATCTTCAGTGCAACGGAAGACAAAGTGAGCACCGACGACTGGGGAACGCCGGAATTAGACGCCTACCTTGCGCGATACCAGGCCATTGCGGAAACGAAGGAATACGAGCAGATCCGCGATCAGCTTCGGATCGTTCAGGACAGCAACAACCTGAATGCGACGTATCTCGTGTGGTTCGATTTGGAAACGGAATCCACGATCTACCTGGTGGACGGCGCATACGAGGACATCTGCCTGCCCGGTTGCTTCGATGCGGTCATGTACGACGTGGACCACGCAGCCATGAAGAATCCGGAGAACGGAATAGCGGCGGATGTCACCAATACCGAGGAATACGGGTGGGTCGTTGTCGCTGGCAGCCCGGTCTTCTGCGATGGCCAGCTGGTCGCCTTCGCTGCGGCCGAGATTTCCATGAACGAGGTCATGGCGCAGAGAAACCAGTTCCTGCTGGTCGAGCTGGCAGCGCTGCTGGGAGCGGCCGCAATCTTCATCGCGCTCAGCATCGCCCTCATCAACAAGATTCTCATCCGCCCCATCAACAAGCTGTCGGACACCTCGGAGAAGTATTGGAGCAACGAGGCATCCGAGGTTCGCCACGAGTTCTCGCAGCTGGACATACACACCGGGGACGAACTGGAGATGCTGTCCAATTCCATGAAGCAGATGGAGCACAACATCAACGAGCAGATCGCCAAGATTCTGGACACGACCAACAAGCTGGTCACGACGAAAGAGCATGCGGACGCAATGGACCGGGCAGCCAACATAGACGCGCTTACCAAGGTAAGAAACAAGCGGGCCTACGACGTGGAGGCCGAGCGAATCGACCAGGGAATCGAAGGGGGACAGACCGCCTTCGGACTGGCCATGATCGACCTGAACTACCTGAAAGTGATAAACGACACGTACGGACACGACAAAGGCGACGAAGCCATCCGCACGCTCTGCCGCACGATCTGCGAGATCTTCGTGCACTCCCCCGTGTTCAGAATCGGCGGAGACGAGTTCGCCGTGATACTCGAGAATCATGATTACGAGAACCTCGACGAACTGAAAGACGCCTTCGACCGCGCGCTCGACAAGCTCGGGGAACAGGAAGAGCCGTGGAAAGCCATATCGGCTGCAGCGGGCTACGCGCTGTTCGATCCGTCCCGAGACACCAGGGTGGAAAGCGTCTTCAAGAGGGCCGACCAAGAGATGTATGAACAGAAGCGGCGCATGAAAGCGATCAGGGAATAGGGCCACGAACTGCGCGCCAGGCAGGCGCACGTCGCCGAATTACACGCCCGTGTAGGCGCTATCCGCGGAGTTCGAGAAATCCTGGCTTTCAAGCCATTTGCGCTCGTCTTCGGTTTCGGGGATGTCGATACGCTCGATCTTGAAGATGACGGGCCGCGTGCCGTCGTTGCAGCAGGCTATCATCATGCGATCGTCGTTCGTCCAGTTCTTCATGATTGCGCCGCCCTGCAGCGCAGCGTACACATAGCGGCTGATGGCATCCCATGCCTCGCCGCAGAACTTGCCGTTCATCAGGTGGTAGAAGTCGTCTTGCTCGGGCGTTCTTTTCAGGAGAAACGTATCGCCTGCCTTGAAGTAAGGGCACGGACCCGATTCGGGATCGGCTAAGTATTCCCGCTGGTATTCCTCGAAGCATTTCGTTTCGAGCACCGTTATCCTGCACTCGTGCTGCATCGCTTGCCCTCCCTCTCTGGTGCGTGCATGTGTCCCTATTCTAAGGCAACAACAAAGGCCAGCGCGAAATCGAGGGTGCGCCCACTTTTGAGCGGCGTTTAGCGCCACGGCCCCTCTGCGCAAGCCCGATGGCCGGGGAAGGGGACATGAGCGATTCTACCGAAACCGAGCGAACGCCCCCGATCGTCCGGGCGACCGAGTACGAGGGGCGTGCAAACAGAAACGACTAGCCTATTTCCACCAATTCGTAGGCACGGCGCCCGACGCCGAGCGATTCGGCGGCTTCCAGAACATGCTGGCCATCGCGGCTCTCCATGCGCGCGATAAGATCGGCGCTATCGTCGCTGCTTGCATACACGAGGTCAACGCAGGCTTGGTCGAGCGCAACCGGATCGGCGGAAGCCAAGATGCCGATATCCGCCATCTTCGGCGGAGCAGGGTTGCTGTCGCAATCGCAGTCGACCGACAGGTTGTTCATCACGTTCACGAACAGCATGTTCGGCTGGGCCGCGAGCACGGCTTGGCAAGCATCGGCCATAGATTCCAAGAAGGCGGCAGTCGCTGCGCTCTGCCAGCTCGTCCGGCTCTCGCCAGCCGAATGTATGAGCAGCTTGCCTTCGCGAGAAGCCATCCCGATGCTGATGTTTTTCAATGCCCCACCGAAGCCCGCCATCTGGTGCCCCTTGAAATGCGAGAGCACCAGGAAGGAGGCGTATTCGGGGAAGCGCGCGCCCACCAGGTTCTCGCTCAGATGAAATCCGCCGCTCACGGGCAGCGAGAGCGAGCCATTCTCGTCCATTATCTGAAAATCGGCGATTTCCGTGAAGCCATGCTCTGCCGCTACCTGGTAATGGGCATCGGTAGAGCCACGCTGGCCTCCGTAGGCCGTATTGCACTCGACGATTGTTCCATTAACGGCATGCACGAGCTCCGAGATGAGCTCGGCTTTCAGATAGTGATTTCCGCCCGGCTCGCCAGTCGAGAGCTTCACACCCACCTTGCCGGAAAGCCCCGCGCCGATTGCGCCGAAGACCGCTTGCAGGGCTGCTGGATTGACGGCACGGGCAAAATAGACCGCCGACGCACCATCGGCTACCGCGGCATCTGACGGCACGCTCGTGGAGGACGGCGACGGCGACGCACCCGCAGTCGACGATTGCGACGACGCGCTCACCGGCAAGTTCGGGCCCCCCGATGCCGCCTGCGCCCCGCAGCCCGCAAATCCCATCAACGCCGCAGCGCCGCCCGCTACGGCAGCCGCCTTCACGAACGATCGCCTTGTCATGTGGCCCAAACGAATACCGTCGCCGTCTTTTTCCATGCGCATTCTCCTTGTTCATTCCGTTTCCCAGAAACGGATAGCATCAAGCTTCGAATTATGCAGTGCCTATGCCTCAAGCGCCTGCTCGGCCCACGCTGAAAGCTCGGCTTGCGAGGGGCGGCCGTTCAGCAGGCCACCGGCGAGCACGGTTGCGCCTGCAGCGAGAGCCAGCATTCGCTTCGGCGCTTGGCCCAGCCCGCTGCCTCCGCTCGTGGCAAAGGGAACGATCGTCTTGCCCGCAAAATCGTACGACTCGAGGAACGTGTCGATAATGCGCGGTTCGACGTACCACCACACGGGAAAGCC
>DMNP01000124.1 GCA_003452695.1 Eggerthellaceae bacterium | reverse complement strand
GCAGGAATCGGGGGCAGAGGGCGAGCGGGCGATGCCGCCCGACGCGGCGGGAGGCATCCGAACCGCCTCCTTGTCAGAGGGGACGTTTCTCTTGGCCTACTGACATGTTGACTAGGGATGATGCACCACCTTAGAGACTATATATCATCCCTCGCCCAAGCGTGTGTCAAAGAGAAACGTCCCCTTGACACACGCTATTTCGTTTTCGCGTGGCGGCCGGCCTTCGCGGACCGGGAGCGCCGGCTGGATTCCATGCCGACGGCAAGCGCGACGGCGGCGGCAATCGCGATGAACCCGAACTGCAGCAGGTCGCCGGTCTTCGGGGTGCTGCGCCCGTCGGCCGGCGGGTTCGGCTTGTTTGTCCCGGGCGTCGGCGGGTTCGGCTTATCGGTCTTGTTCACGGGTTCGGGCGTCGGCGAGTCCGGGTCGTTGGGATCGTTGGGGTCGTCGGGGTCGTTGGGCTCGGGCAGCACGGGTTCCGTGGGCGGCTTCACCGTAACCGTATCGGACTCGTACGTGGCGTCGTTGTTAATCTTGTAGCTTGCCTTGTTCGGCACCGTGTTGTCGGTGTAGTCCGACAGGTCGGCGCCGTCGACCACGCGCGCCTTGAAGCTGATGGTAACGAACTGCGTGCGCAGGCCGGGCACGATGTCCTCGCCGAATTCCACCGTCAGGGTCTTATCCGCAATCGTTGCCTCGGCCTCCGCAATTGCCGTGCCGTCGTCGCGCGCCACCTTCACCTTGCTCGCGTCGTCCACGAATTCCAGCACCGGCTCTAACGTGTCGGTGACCCCGAACGTGTTGGCTTCGGCGGGCACGTACATGCTCAGCGTATAGGTGAAGTTCTGGTTGGCTGTTTTCAGGTCCACGTGGCTTACGCGGTCCACGCGCTTGTCGATGCCCGGTTCCTCGGGCGGCGGGGTGACGGTTACGGGATTGGACTCGTGCACGCGCTCGGGGTTGTTGTTAATCTCGTAGCTGGCCGTGTTCGGCACCAGCACGCTGCCGGTGGTCGCGTATTTCGTAAGGTCGGCGCCATCGCGGATGCGCGCTTCGAAGGATACGGTAATCGTGCGCGTGCGCTGCGCCTTGGCCGCATCGCCTTCCAGCGTTACCGTAAGCGTCTGCCCGTCGATTGCGGCAACGGCGCCTTCCACGGGCGCATCGCCGAACGTCACTGCGACATCCTCGGCCGTGCTAACAAATTCAAGCACGTCTTCCAGCGTGTCGGAGACGACCAGCTTGTCGGCGTCCACCGGCACCACTGCGTCTATGGTGTACTCGTACGTGGCATGCGGCGTGGGCAGGTCGTAGTGCTCGGCGCCCTGGACCAGTTTCGATATCTCTTCGTCGGGCGGGGGAGGCGTTACCGTAACGCGCTCGGATTCCACCTCCGGCCGATTGTTGAACGCCACCTTGGCGGTATTCGGGATGACGATGCTGGCCTCGCCGCCTTCCTCGGCCTGCACGACATAGGGCGCCAGGTCCGCATCGTCGCGCACCTTGGCGTCGAACGATACGCTGAGCGGAGCCTTCAGGTATTCGATAAGGTAGTTCTTCACCCCGATAACGTTGCCCTCGTCGTCGGTGATGTTCGGGTCTGCGAATTCCACGGAAACCGTAAGCGTCTGACCTTCGATGGTCGTGTTCACAACGATGTCCTCGTTGTCGGCAACGTTCTTCCCCTCCGCATCCAGCAGCACGATATCGTCTGCGCTCGACACGAATTCCAACACATCTTCCAGCGTGTCGGACAGCACCATCTTCTTGGTCTCGATGGGCACCTCGCCCTGCGTAATGGTGTAGGTGAACGGGTTCGCATAGGCACCCAGGTCCACATGCGTCTTCTCGCTGTTCGTCTTGTCGGCCGTGCTCGTGGCCGTGGCGTCCTCGTCGGCAACCGGCTCGTCGATGGGCTCTATCTTGTCGTTGTCCACATCGTTGCCCTCGACGATCTTGCTCGGCCCCTCGTCGGGCACGTGCGTGTTGGTGAACGTTTCCTTCACGCTTCCCATGAAGTGAAGATCGCCCGCGCCGTTGGATTCCTCCGTCGTCTCGACCGGAACGACTTCGCCCGTCTCGGGGTCCGTCTCGCGCGTGGTAACCGTTCGCTGGATGCTCGGCGGCTCGTAGTTCGGCAGCTGTTCCTCCACGATTTCGTAGCGCGCTATGCCCTGCAGCGCGATGCGCGCCCTCTGGCCGTGGGTGAGCGTTACGGTCTCGCCGCTGGCCAGGTCAAACGTTGCTATGGGTTCGTTGGCGGCCGGTGCGTCGGTGGCGGCGCCTTCGCCCTCGTCTTCGCCCTCACCTTCCGCATCTGCGGAATCGTCGCTGCGCTCGATTACGCACGTGAACCGCGATGGAACGGTCTTGTCCAGATCGTCGTAGGGCTCCTCGTCGTTCTCGTCGAAGAATTTCACGGTGAAGGCGAAGGGCTTGTCGTCGTCGCCGACTGCCACGTTCTTTTCAATGACCAGCTCGGACGATGCGGCATTCGTGAACACGATGCGCGCCGTGTTCTTGTCGCCCGTAACGAACGGCTCGGTGGTCCGCGGCGATGCGCCCGCCTTGCCGTTCAGCGTGTGCGTGGTTTCCATGCCCTCGGTGTTGGCGTCGAGCTCTGTAACCTTCCATTCAAGGTCGCCGTCCACGTCCAGCAGCACGATGCGCTGGCCGTCCTTTATGGTGTAGTACGAAGGCGCGCTTTCCGCATCCGCTTCGACGGATTCGAACGTATAGTCCGCCTCGACGGCGGCAACGTCGCTTGCCGTCGGGTTGCCCTGCGCGTCGCACGACACCCACGCGGCCGCCTCGGCGTCGTAGGTTACGAAATGCGCGTTGCCCGACGATGCGTTCACGAACACGCCTTCCACGTTCGTGTAGTAGTTGCCCGAGGCCGTGTGGATGCGCCGATACTGGCCCGCGAACGGCGCGCCGTCCTGCTCGGCGGTCACCTGGAACTCGTAGTCGGCGGCGTCTTGCTCGGGCAGACCCGTCACACGCTTCTCTATGGAGATGTTGCCCTTGGGGATGTACAGGTACGCCCGCGTGTACTCGTAGGTAATAAGGTGCTCGTTGGAATAGCTGCCGGCGCCCTTTTCCTTAACCTGGGCGTTCATGTTCACGGCGTTGTAGGTGTAGGGCTTGTCGTTGGTAATGGCCTTTGCATCTGCATCGGCAGCTTCGTACTGTTCTTTCGCGCTGTCCACCAGGCTGCGCACCGCGGCTGGGTCGCTCGGCGCGCGCATGGTAACGATGGCCGCCACGCTCTTTTCGCTGGCAAGCTCGAATTCCTGGCCGTTCTTCTTTTTGCGCATGTCTATGGCGATGCCGGTGATGCCCGCCTTCTGCTCGTCTTCGAGGGCGTTCAGCTGGCTTGCCGTAAGCGGGCCCTGCCAGCATTCGGCCAGCTTGCCTTCGCCGTCCAGCGTGTCCGACTTGGTGCTTTGGTCGTCCACCTGCAACTCTTCGCGGTTCTTGGTGGTGTAGTACACGTCGGCCTTGGCGCCGAGCGCCTCGATGCCGCTCGTGTCGATGCTCTCGAACGTGCCCCGCCAGGTGACCACCTGGTAGCCGTCGCGGTCGATGTCTATTTCGTCGGACTTCGAGCTGCCGGCATCCTCCCCGGTGCCACCTGCCGCTTTGTCGCGAATGTACTCGTAGGCTTCAAGCCCGTCGAACAAGACCATGTTCTTCACCGTCGTGCCCGGCTCTGCGGCATAGCGCAGGCGGTACTGGTATTGCTCGCCCGCAGGCACGCCGACCTGGTTGGCCTCGCCTTCGCCCACGCGCCCGTGCACCCAGCCGGCCACGGTCGGACCGGTAATGTTCTTGGTCAGCCCATAGCGCGCTTGCGTTACCACGTTCAAGGTGTTGGTGTCGTTCGTGTACAGGAAGTTCGGCGTTTCGATGGGCTTGCCGTCCTGGTCGTATTCGGGCTCGGCGGGGTCCAGGTTCTTGAAGTAGTCCACGACGGGCGTGAAATCCGTGTACTCCCACTTGGATGCGTCGTCATCCACGCCGTTTTCTATCCTGTCGTTGTCCGATTCGTAGGCGATGTAGTTGACTATTTCGTTGCCGTAGTCGGCCAGCGAATCCCAGTCGTAGTAACCGTTGTAGGTAATGGTGAAGCCGCTTTCGATGTGGTTCAGGGTCGTTGAACCGCGGTTCGCGATCGAAATGCCATTGGGCCACGAGTTGGCCCGCTTCCAGTTGGGCACGTCGGTTGCCACCTTCACGACAAGCAGCGTGCGTCCGGAATCCTTGTAGTTGGCTATCGTTTCGTATTCGACGTCGACCGGGGCGTCGTCCGCGGACGCAGTGGCGGCAATCGAGTTCAGGTCCACCGTCATGCCCTGCGGAAGCAGGTCGTAGAACGTGCCCGTTTGCTGCAGCCGGATAATGCCGTAGTCGATAAGCTCCTGGGGCACGTCGGTATCGTGCGTGATGGCCGCCTCGGCGGCAGACGACGTGTAGTGCACGATAACGCGCTGGTTGCCCGGGTCGTTTTCATAGGTGGACGACTTCTTAATGGCGCTGTCGTATTCATAGGGCGTAAGCTCCACCTGGGCTTTCTTATGCCACATGGTGTTGTTCGATTGGATGTTGCCGCCGAAGATGGTCTTGTCGTGCTGGAACAGCACGTCTTTGAAGTTGGCATCGAACTCGCCCGCCACGAAGGCGCCCTTTTGCTTGTCCAGCTTGCCCTGCGAATCCTTGCCCACGTACACGGCGATCATATCGATGTTGTGCAGCTTCGCAACCGGCGCGTAGCCGTCGCCCTCGCCGCCGTCGCCGTCTTTCGAGTGGCCGCCTGCGGGGGCGGGGTCGGACTTCACGTTTTCATCCACCGCCTTCTGCACCTCGGCCTTCACCTTTTCGGTGGGGTACAAGGTTAGGTACAGCTCGCTCTTGTTGGTGGAATCCCAACTGTGGAAGGCGCCGCCGGGGCTGCTCCTGCGCTCGAAACGCACGCGGATAACGCCCTTGTTGTCTTCCGTGGCCTTGCCCTTGTTGGCGGTAATCGAGTATTTCACCTGCGTTATTCCCGTGCCCTTGGCAATGTTCACGCCTTGGCGATGCGTTTCGGCGTTGTAATAGGACGTCGCCCCATGGTCCAGGCTCTTCACCTCCGCGCGTCCGTCGCTGTTAATCTGGAACGTTGCCAGCTGCACCCATGGCGCGGTGTCGCTGTTGCGGCCCCAGGCGACCAGGTCCGGGTATTCGACCGAGGGGTCCTTGTAGTCGACTTCCACTTCCTCGTAGCCGCCGACCGCCATGTTCATATGGTATTCGTAGGCTTCCCACTGCGGGTTTATGCGCGTTATCTCGTAGTCGCCCGCGCCCAGCCGGCAATCGGGGTTGACGTTCAGGAACAGCATGTCGTCTATGAGCTCGGACGTGTATTCCGCGCCCCACGACTTAATCTTGCTCGTATCGTTGGCATCTTTGGTGTACTGGTAGGCATAGCCGCTAATGCTATAGGCGATGTTGTCCACCGGCACGCCCGCCTTCAGGCGGTCGATGGCGCCGTGCGCGCGACGGTAATACGCGTCGTTGGCAATCCAGCCCTTAATCTTTTCCAGATAGTACATTTCGCCGCTCGGGATGTTCAGGGCCAGGTCCTTGTAGGTGAAGGTGCCCTCGTCCGTATGCGTCGTGGGCTGGTCCTTGCCGTCGTAGGGCTTTATCTCTGCCGTGAAGGTGTTCTTGTATTCCTTGGGTGTGCTCGTGGGCTTCTTGTACGCCACGAGCACGCCGGAAAACCAGCTGCTCACGTCTTTGTTCGGCACCATCACCGTCTTCTTGGGCGGCTCGGAGAGCAGGGGTTTGGTCGATTCGGATTCGTTGCGCTTGCCCGACCCCGTGTTGTTGTCGTACCAGTCCATGTAGCCGCACACGATTCCGCCATCGGGCACGGTGTCGGGCTCTTTGTAGGTGAGTATGTACGGCTGCGTGGCGCTATCCCATTTCAGGTAGGCGCTTAGCTCCCACATCAGGAAGAAGTACTGGTCGTTTCCTCCTGGCAAGCTGGGCTCGGGGCCCCAGGCGCTCTGCCACCGGTCGGTTACAAACGAGTTGTAGGTGCTCTTGGCGGCGTTGGCGATTTCAACCTGGGTGTCCACTTTCACGTTCAGCTTCACTTTGTCGTTGCGCTCGGTGCCATCCTTTTTGGTCAGCGTTACGATCGGCTGGAAATCCACGTTGCTGCCGTCCTTGATGTACGATGCGTACTCGACGCTGTAGGCGAACGCCATGGTCTGGGTGTGCGCTGGGTCGATGGGGATGCGGTTGACGAGTTTCACGTACTTGCAATCCGAGCTGTCCTTGCCCGCTTGCGTGCCGTCTTCCTTCACGAACGTGTACGTCCAATCGCCGGTGCCGCTGGCGGGATACGGGATGTCTATCTTGGTCTGGCCGCCGCTATGGGTTTGGAAGATGGAGCGGGGAACAAGCACTTCCAGTTCGCCTGGGTTGGCCGGCTCGCTGCCGGACGTGGACAGGTCCAGCTGCACCGTAACGCTGTATGCTTTGTCCTTCGTCGGCACGATGGACAGGTTGTTGCCGGAAAGGTTTCCGCCTTCTTCTCCTCCGGGATATATCGTGAAGCGGGCGTTCACGTTGCCAAGGCGCGTGCGCGCGCTGGGTCCGGCCTGGCCGGCGAGGGAACCGACTGCCGCGGCTTCGGACTTGTCTGCGTCGGTTGCTTTCGAGGCGTTTTGCGCGTTCTCGTCGGCGCTGGCGCTGGCGCCGCTGGTGGCGGTGCTAGCGTCGGCATTGGCGTTGGTGCTAGTGCTGCCATTGGCGTTTGCGCTAGCGCCGGCTGCGCTGGCGGCGTCGGTGTCTTGCCTGTTGGCCGCATTGCCGACTGGTGCAGCGTTGCTCTGGTTGGCGCCCCCGGTTGCTTCGGCTGGCTCTGCTTGCGCATTCGATGCAGGAGCGGTGTTTCCTCGTGCGGCATCGTTGCCAGAGGCGCTGTCCGCCTTGCTGCTGCCAGCGCCTTTCCCGGCTGCGTTTGCCGTCTTTGCCGCGCCGCTTGCGTCCGCAGCGCCGACATCCTGCTCCTTAATCTGCCCATTTGCACTCAGCAAGACATCGTCGGTTGCAACGGGCAGTTCGGATTTTGCCGGCTCCCCGATTGCAATTGCCACGCTTGCAAGCGTAATGCCTGCAACGATAAGCAATGCTGCTAGGAAAAACGGTATGATGCCGCGTCGTGATGTCCCCATATTAGCCCCCTTAATCTACGACTATTCAGCATTTTCGCATTGGCGTCTATGTGGGAATATATTGTCCCTCTCAATTGCCGCAATTATACATTACTAATCGCTCCGATGCCTATTGCATCCCGCCCGCTGTGCCGCCGACAGCCCCCCCAGCGTGGCTAAAGCCACGCTGAGAGGCCCGCCGCACACCCGCACGCTCGGAGCTTTTCAGCCTTTTCATGACGCCCTGCCTCATCGGCCACGAATGCGGCTTGGACTAGATGGCTGCTGCAAGCGGCTTAAGCCCAGCGATATCGGCCACGGATCATTAGCATTCGTTGCAAAGATTCGCGCGCCGGCGCAGGAGCCAAAACTGAACGCGAAAGGAATTGGCAGACTCGTTACCGACCGAATGAGCAAAATTGGCACCGCCAAGCAGGGAGCTCAGGTTGTTTTGTCCCAATTACCGAGTTTTGTATGCGAAAGAGCGTGTAAATGGGCCTCTAAGAGCGTTGGAGGGCGACGAGTAAAGACGTTTGCCCAGGTCGCATCTTTCGGCAGCGCCCGGAAACGAAAACTTGTACATACAAAACTCGCTGTTTGGGACAAAATGACCCGGCTTCCGTGCTAGCGGCGTTTTTCTGGGCGCAGCAACGGGATTGTGCAGTAACCTTGCTGGGTGGGCTCACTCGCGAACCCGTTCACAAGGGTGGTTTAAGCCAGGCTGGATCGCGTTTCTCGCTGTTTCGCCTATCCAAGATCGCGTCGAGACCCAAGGGTTTAGGAGCGCGCGAGCAAATCCAGCATGACAGATGAAGTGCGAGCAGCCAATATATCCACCATGAAGAACAGCGATTTGCATAGCAGGCATACTAATTGCACAGGTTATATTGCAAACTTCCTGATCATTCTATCAAACCGACCTGCCCGCTCCCAAACTCTCGGTTTTTCCTATTTGCCTGCAATCGCTAGACGTACGGCCATTCTGTTGGCGTCAGGTCCTTGTCCATTCGTTCGTTAATTGCTGCATTTAGCTCGAAGCGCGCTTGTCTCGTTCTTTCGGAGTCCGGCTTAATTCGCTTTCCGAGATACTTGGCGAGCTCGGTGGCTACCCCATGAAATTCAATCACATTCTTTAACTGCAATGGCGTAACGGTAATCACTTTATAACCCATGCATCCGAGCGCGTTTCTTTTCAAGGAATCGCGCGTTCGTTCCCGAGATCCCTCGTGATGCACGGCGCTGTCGTATTCTAGGCACGCACGCTGACCGCGCCAGAATATATCCGGATATGCCTTGGACCTATGCGCTATCGCAGCCGCTTCGTCCGTAAGAACAATCTCCGGGTTTAACTCGCCAAGAGGAAAGTTGTATCCGCCGTATTTTTGGGGCAGAAACAGCTTCACGGCCATGTCTGTTTCGGGTGGGGACGCCGAGTTATCCAACACGTATCGGAGCGCCCTCAGGGCGGTCTCTTTGCGTTGTGCCTGATGAACGCTTTGGATATATGCGTCTATTGATTGGCGCGTGGCAAGCTGGTAGCTGCGCTGAAAATAGCCCTTGCCAATGCCGGGCGTGCGCGAGTAGCTGCCGCAAATCTCGTAGCCCAGCTCTACGAGATCGAAAAAAGGCAGCGCCTTGGCGGCTTGCAGAAAGCAGAGCGCAGGAGATGCTACAAAAACGTTGTGGCCGATGGGAACGAAGCTGTTGCGGGCGAGCGGATACGACCAGACAAGGCATTTTTGATGAGGGGTTAATCTGCGCTTCGACGGACTGTCGACCATAAGGTGCAGTGGTTCGGGGCCGAATGCATCGTGGGGAAAGGAAAACGACTGCACGTCGCTTTCGTTGAATGCCGCTTGCGATAGCGCGCGCGTGGCGCACGGTTCGACCGGCCACAGGCCTTGCGATCCCCGTAGCCAGAAATAGAGTGCAGATGGGTATCCGATGAACAATCTCATGTCGGCACAATAGCAGGAATACGTGCAAATGTGTTGTGGTTTAAGCGCCTGTGTACGAACAGACACCAACCCGGTGATTGTCTGGTCGGTGGCTGCCTGGCCGGTGGCTGTCTGGTCGGTGATTGTCTGGTCGGTGGCTGTCTGATCGGTGGCTGCCTGGTCGGCGCATGCCAAGAGAAACCTCTCCACGACATGCGCGGACCCATCCGCTTGCAAGGCCGCCCTCGTCTCCACGGTGTGCGGCTTGCGGGCGGATGGGGCCTGCCATGGAAAGCGGCGACGTGGGCTGCCGGCCCCACCGGACACTTACCTGGCGACTGTCTGGTGACTTGTCTATCTGGACTAGGACGGCGTGGTTGGGCGGGCGTGTTGGCGCGGGGGAGCATCCAAAAAAGCACGCTTGGGACGTACCCCTTCCATTCATTCAGATGAGGAAAACGTTCTACCTGGCGTTTTCATAAATGAATGGAAGGGGTGCGTCCCCAAGCGTGCTTTTTTGGACAGGCGCGGGGGGCGGCAACCGTTCGGGTGGGGTTATTCGAGGTAGGGTTCGGGGATTTCGTCGAGCGACTCCTTGATTAGGGCGGCATAGTCGGGCAGGCGGTTTGCGCGGGGGTGGCAACCGTCCGAGAGGTACTGCGATTCGCGGCCGGCGACCAGGCCGTGCCAGTCTATCTTGTGCACATTGGGGTAGCGCTGCACCATGGTGTCGATAGTGGCGTTGGTGGTGGCGGTGCCACGCGAATTGCCGACGACCATTTCGGTAACGAAATAGATTTCCTTGTCGGGGCCAAGGCATTCGACTATCTCCTCGGCAGCCTCTTCGGACACGCCGCCTACATCGTTGTTGCCCGTGCCGATAACATAGCGCTCGTAGGAGCCATCGTCTTTGCGCACGTGGTCCAGAACGCCTGCGTTGGCGCTCTTGCCCTCGAAGACCAAGCCGCCGTTTTCCAACGTGCGCCCGGCGTCGGCGTTCACCGTTACGCCCGGCATGGCCGATTCCAGCGCAGCCGTGGCGTTTTGCATAATGGAATCGCCGATGAGCACCGTGTTCGAATAGTCGTCCGTGCGGAACCGCGCGCGCCAGGCTTGTATGCGCTCGGCCTTGGCGCGCTGCACCTCGGATTCCAGGTAGGCCAGCTTCGCCGCCGCAGGCGTTCGTCCACCTGCATCCCACGATGCGCACACGCGACCCTCGCTGTAGCACAGCAGGCCCACATTTATGCCGGCAAGCACATTGAACTGGGCGCGCGGCACGACAACCGTAGCTGTAATGTCGCGGTGGGCCGCACGGCGCATGAACTGGTCTCCTTCGGTTTGCACCGTGCTCAGCACACGGCCCATGGAATCGACCAGATAGAACCTGGCACGATAGTGGAACGTTTCGCGCTTTTCCCCTTCGTTTGCCAAGGTGGCGCGCACGACAACGGGCACGAGCGCCGCCGTATCCGGCTCGTACGATTCAACCACGGTCGGGGGAAGCGGCTGCGCGGGCGTGGCTTCGCCTGCTGGCGCGGCGGCTTCCGTGGGGTCGGTAGCTGCCGCGGAATCGGTTTCCGCGGGCGTGGCTTCCGCTGGGTCGGCTGCTGGCGCCGAAGGGGAAGCGGACGCTGCGGGGTCGGCTTCTGCAGGCGTGGCTTCGCCTGCAGAGCCAGTAGCTGCCGTGGGATCGGCTTGCGCGGGGGAAGTGACTTCTGAGGAATCGGCTGCCGCCGAAGGGGAAGCGGATACCGCTGGGTCGGTTGCTGCGGGGTCGTCTTCGGCGGCGGAGCTGGTGGTTGCCGTGGGGTCGGCTTCGTTCACGGACGCGGCATCGGTTGCAGGCGCGGCGGCTTCGGCAGCGGCGGCTTCGGCGGCTTGGCGCTCGGCAGCGGCGGCTTCGGCGGCTTGGCGCTCGGCAGCGGCGGCAATGGCGGCCTCGGCCTCCGCCGTGTTGCCGGCCAGATACGACGCATGCGCCTTGCCGGCAATCTGGATGTTCAGCGGTTGTGGCGCAAGTTCCTCGGCCGCCGGCGATGTGGACGCGGCCGATTCTGCAGAGGCGCCCTGCGGCGCAGTCGCACTACACGCACAGAGCGCGACGGTTGCCCACGCTGCAACAATGCCGACAAGCACGCGCCGCGCAACAGCGCAAAACTCCCGCGATTCGCTTTCGGCCCGATTGGGGCGCACATCGGCGAAGACGGGCGAAGGGCCCGCCCCATTTGCGCGCATCGATGTTCGCAAGTGCATGATGTCTCTCCTATTCAGCCGACACTGCCGACGCGGCCGGTGCGGCCGGTGCGGCCGGCGCGGCAGACGCGGCCGACACTGCCGACGCGGCCGGTGCGGCCGGTGCGGCCGGCGCGGCAGACGCGGCAGACACTGCCGATGCGCTCGGCGCGGCCGGCGCCACAAGGGACAGCTGGTCCAGAATGTCTTCGTCGGACATGGCTACGACGCTCCATTGCGCCACATCGCGCGCCAGCACGAAGCGTATCTGGCCGCCGCGCGCCTTCTTGTCGCGCTTCATGGCGGAAAGCAGGTCGGCGGCCGATGCCCGATAGTCCAGGGCATGCAGCCCCAAGGCGTCGAGCAGCTGCCCCTGGGCCTCGGCAAACCCGTCGGCCACGTCTCCGCGGCTTGCGGCCAGGCGCGCCGCGAAGCGCATGCCCTCCGCCACGGCGGCCCCGTGTGAAAACGTGCCGTAGCCGCACGCCGATTCTATGGCATGGCCCAACGTGTGGCCGTAGTTCAGGCATTCGCGCACGCCGGCGCTTTCGGTCTTGTCGCGCGCCACCACGTTTGCCTTGAACACCACGCAGCGCTGCACCGCCTCGGCCACCACGTGCGCATCGCGCACCGCCAGGGCATCGGCATGGTCCAGCAGCCAGAAGAAGAAGTCGTCCGAATCGATGACGGCCGACTTGGCAATCTCGCCGCATCCGCACTGCCATTCGCGTTCGTCCAGCGTGGCAAGCACGTCGGTGTCAGCGCAGACGAACGAAGGCTGGTAGAATGCGCCCACCAGGTTCTTCCCTTCGGGAAGGTTCACCGCGGTCTTTCCGCCCACCGACGAATCCACCATGGCAAGCAGCGTCGTGGGAACCTGCACCACGGGCACGCCGCGCATATAGGTTGCCGCCACGAAGCCCGCCAGATCGCCCACCACGCCGCCGCCGAGCGCCACTACCAGGCAATCGCGGCCCAAGCCCAACTGCGCCATGGCGCTGAACAGTTCGCCGGCAACGTCCAGGCGCTTGGAATCCTCGCCCGCGGGCACTACGACATCGCTGGCACGGAAGCCCGCGGCGCCCAGCGCAGCCTTCGCGCGCGCAAGATACAGCGGCCCCACGTTCGAATCGGTAACGACGAGCACATCGCGGGCGGTGGCGAAGCGGTCGATTTCCCGCAGGTTCCGCCCCAGCGAATCCAGTATTCCCGCGCCGATGCGCACCGCATAGTCGCGTTCCGCCGGCAAGCTTACCAGAACCTTGGTCGCCACAAGCATCCTCCTTCTTCCAGCCTTCGCCTCCGAGGACCTTTCTCGTTTCACGCGTTCCGCAGCAACGAAACGACCGGCGAAAGCGCGCGGCGGGCGGCCGTTTCCCAAGATGCGCCTTAGCCCTCTTCCCACACATGCGCGCGCCGCAGCACCGAAAACGCTTCGCGCGCAATCGATGCCGAACTGCGGCCCGACGTGTCGATGCTCGCATCCGCCACCTCTTCGTAGAGCGGCAGGCGGCCTTCGATGACCCGTGCAGCCTGGGCCATGTCGCCGAACAGGGGGCGCGTGGACACATCGGATATGCGCGATGCCGCCTCTTCGGCCGTAACCTGCAAATACACCACGAAGCCATGGCGTTTCAGCAGCGCGCGGTTCTCGGCGGCAAGCACCACGCCACCCCCGCACGACACGAGCTGCGGATCGCCCTGCGCCAGTTCGCGCAGCACGTCGGTTTCTATCGCCCGAAAACCCGATTCGCCCGATTCGGCGAAGATTTCCTTCACCTTCATATCGCAGCGCCGTTCGATGAACGTGTCCATGTCGATTGCGGCAACGCCGGCAAGCCGCGCCAGCTTGCGCGCCACCGACGTCTTGCCCGCACCCATGAAGCCCACGAAGAACACGGGGCGCAGCAAGCGTCCCGTTTCCTGTTGCGCCAGGTCGGAAGAGCCCGGCTTGCGAAAATCGTAGACCGGCTGTTGCACGCCGGCACCCGCGCTCTTCGGAGCTGCGGCATCGGCCTTGCCGGGAATTTCGCCGGGAAGGCCGTTCATTTCGCCGCCGTTTTCAGGCGCTGCTTGTATGCGGCCACGCCCGCCCGAATGTCGGTCATGTTGTCGTGCCCGAACTTTTCCAGATAGGCATTGGCCAGGGCCAGCGCCACTTCGCCTTCGGCGACCACCGCGCAGGCGGGCACCGCGCATACATCGCTGCGCTCCTTCGAGGCCTCGGCGGGTTCCAGCGTGTCCAGATTGATGGTCGAAAGCGGGGTCATCAGCGTGGGAATGGGCTTCATGGCGCACGACACGATAAGCGGCATGCCGGTTGTCATGCCGCCCTCCAGGCCGCCGGCGTTGTTGCTAGTGCGCAGGAAGCCCGCGGCAGAATCCAGCACTATCTGGTCGTGCACGTGCGATCCGGGAAGACGCGCGGCGCCGAAACCCAGCCCGAATTCCACGCCTTTTATTGCGGGGATGGAAAACAGGGCGGCGCCGATTCGCGACGTAAGGCGTTCGTGCGCGGAAGCATAGCCGCCCAAACCGCTTATCAGGCCCCTCGCCACGACCCGGAACGTGCCGCCCAGGCTTTCGCCCAAATCGCGGGCCTTGTCTATTTCGGCGCGCATGGCATCGGCCGCCGCTTCGTCGGGGCAACGCACGTCCGAAAGCTCGATTTCCAGCGGCTTGAAGTCCGGCGCGTCCATCATCGGGTCGCGTTCGACCATGCGCGCGCTTCCGATGGACGTT
>DMNP01000200.1:468-5912 GCA_003452695.1 Eggerthellaceae bacterium | reverse complement strand
GCTAAATACCTCGTCGGCTCCGTCGAACAGCGAAATGGTATACGGCAGCGGGTTGTCGGTCTTGATGAACACGGGAAACACGGAGCCCGCTGTTACCGAGAAGGGGTTCAAGTTGTACAGCTGGTAGGTGTACTTAGCCGTGCCGGAGCGCTTCTTAGTGGTGTTGGGAATCTCGACCCTTTTCGTTTTGCCCCATGGGCCATATTGCATGACATTTCCGACGATACGGTAGGAGCGGAGCTTCACGTAGTACTCGTTCGATGCAAGGCGGCCGCCGTTTCCATTCACGCCTGGGCATGCGTATCCTGCGCTGCCAAACACTTGGTCGGCGGTGCCTTGGCACAAGTTGCCTTTGAAGTTCTTGTTGGTGCTAGCGTACATCTGGTACCCGCGCGAATAGTCGCCGTCTTTGAAATGAGCCTTGCAGTACGCGCTGATCGAGTACGTACTGGGGCAGTAGCAAACTGCTTTCGGTGGTTTAAGGCTCTTGTTCAGCTTGGAAGACTTCCATTTGGTGTCGTAACTGGCAAGGGTGACGCGCACGGTGGTCTTCAGCGTTTGCCCTGACGTGTTGGTGAGCGTTATCGTCGTCTTCCCGATTTCGTTTCCAACAAAATGAAAGCTGGTTTTGCCGAGTTTGCTGCCGTCGGCGCGTACGAGGATGCGCGAATCGGAGAGCTTCACCTTGGCGATGGGGTTGTTCGTGTAAAGGTGCAGCACATCTCCGACGCCTATCGATTTGGCGGGCGCCTCGTAGGTGGTGTCGAACTTGAATTTCGGGGCCTTCTTCCACTGCGCGTACAGCACGACCTTCTTGCCGGCTTTCGCCAGGTTCTTCACCGACTGCTTGTTCTTGTAGGCCTTGCCCTTGCCGTTGGCCTTGGTGTTCCAGCCCCTGAAATACACCGTGTCGTCCTTGCTAGCGGGATCCGACAGGTACGGCAGGTACGTGTAGGCATTCCTCGTGGCGTTCCTGGTCTGGTTGGCAGCCTTTCCGTTGCCGTTCAGCGTAATCTTCGCCGTGGGCTTCTTCCACTGCGCGAACAGCTTCAAGCCCCGTGCGGGCAAGCTGGCGATGTATTCGGCCACCGCAAAGGCGGCCCCTTTCTTACCGTTGGCCTTGGTGTTCCAACCTGCAAGCACCTTGCCGGCCTTGGTATAGGACACCTGGCCCAAGCGATTACCGTAGCCATCCCCTTGGTCCTTGGCGCCGTTGTTCGCCACGAGAGTTATCTTCGGGACTTTCTGCCATTGGGCGTATAGCGTTATGTTCCTGGCAAGGAACGGCTCCCTCGAGCTGTAATAGCCGTTGAAGTCCGCTTGCGAATAGCTTGCGCCCGTGCCGTTCTTCTTGGTGTTCCAACCCGTGAAGGTGTAGTTATCGCGGTACGGCGTGGAAATGTACTCTCCGAGGCGGACGCCCTTCGCACCCTTCACCTTGTATTCCTTCTGATTGGAGGAGCTGTAGCTCTGGCCTCCGTTGTAGTTGAAGGTTACGGTAACGTTCTTCTTCGCCCATTTGGCATACAGCGTAAGGCCCTTCTTCGTCAGCTTCAGGTCGTCGCCCGGAGCATAGTTCTTGCCCTTGCCGTTGGCCTTGGTGTTCCATCCGACGAACGCAAAGTCCGTGCGCGAAGGCGCATACGTGCTCGTGGAGAAGGCGACGCCCGGCTTCACATAGCTCGGGCTTTGCTTCGAACTGCCCGCGTAGTTGTAGTCGTATAGCAGCTTGGCGCCCTTTTTCCACTGGGCGTAGAACGTCATCTTGCCCGTCGGCGAAATGGTGTCTGCGGAATCGTAGGTTGCGGCAGCCTTGCCTTTCGCGTTGGCGTTCCAGCCGGCGAAGTAATAGCCCTCGCGATAGGGCTGGTAGTTCAGGCTCGTGGGATTGCCCACCGCAACGCTCTGTGAGGTCTTCGTGGTGGTCCCGTTCTCCTTGAAATTGTAGTTGTAGGTGATGTTCGCCGTAGCCTTCTTCCAAATGGCATACAGCGTAAGCGACTTCTTGGGCATGGAGAAGCTCATTCCCGGCGCATAGAACGTTCCTTTGCCGTTCTTCTTGGTCGCCCATCCGGCAAGCACGTAGCCTTCGCGCGATGTATAGCTGTTCGCATAAGCGGTCTCACCCGGCAGATAGATAGACGTGCTCGTGCTCGCGCCCTTGTAATTCGAATTGAAGACCACCTTTTTCTCCGCGGCCCACTTGGCATACAGCGTCAGACCCTTTTTGGGGACGGTAACGTAGGAAACCGCGCCCTCCTCGACGCGCGGGCCAAAGGAGCGTTGCGCATACGAGCCGCCTTTGCCATTCTGCTTGGTGGTCAGCGCGACCAGCCGATATCCTTCCCGTGAATCGTAATTGCTAGAGAAATTATACTCTGACGGGAATATCGGCAGCGCAAAACCGGCAGGAACGTAATAGTCGATTGGCACGCTCTTTGGGTAGTTGCCCATTATGCGCAGACGGGCCGTGTTGGCCTTCCACACGCCGTAGAGATTGGTGTCCTTGCCCGGCATGGTGAAGGTGGAGCCGAGCGCATAGAACGTGCCCTTGCCATTGGGCTTCGTGCTGTAGCCGACGAGCGTCTTGCCTGCTTTGGAATTCAAATACGAGGCACCGACCGTGACCGTGCTGCCTTTCTGGCGCAGGCTTGTGGTTTTGGACGAACCGCGACCGGGATCGAAGACGAGCTTCGCCACGTTGCCGGCCTTTTCGACTATCGGGTACAGCACCAGGTCGGACTTGGGCATCTTCAGCACCTGCGGCGCTTCGAAACGCGTGCCCTTGCCGTTTGGCAACGTGCTATAGCCGACGATGAGACGGCCCTTGCTGTTGCCGCCGTACTCGCCGCCGCGCAGGGCAAACGGCGATCCTGCCCGATAGCGTGTGAAGGTCTTGGCTTTCGTGGAATTGCCGTAGTTCAGCGTGCTGTTGTCGACTACCAGATAGTACACGTTCTTCCTGTCCTTGTACTTCGGGTGCAGGAACAGGTTCTCGCGCACTTTCTTGAAGCTGCCCGACCAGCCTTTGAACACGCGGTTGTTAATCTTTGCCAGCTTCGGCGCCTTCGCGTTTCTGCCAGCCGCCACCTTCTGGGTCTTCACCACGTTGCCGAAGGCATCGTAGAACCTTACCGTGTACTTCTTCGCCTTCTTGGCGCTGGTCTTCAACGCGCCGACTGAAGTGGTCTCGGCAATGGAAGATGCGGTTGAAGGTTGGCCTACGGCTGTTTTCGCCATCTTTGCAGGCTTTGCGGAAGTTGCAGGTTTCGCGTTTGCCTGCTGCTTCGCATTCGACGGCGCCTTGTCCTCGGTCACGGCGGATTCCTTCGCAGGAACGACGGAGCTGGAATCGTTCTTCGACGATGCGGCGCCCGCCGATTTGCCGCCAGCGTTCTCGCTTGCCGCGCTCTTCCCCGTTTCCGCCCCGTTCGCGGGAAGCGGATTCGCCTCCACAGGGGAACTGCTGCCGACTGCAGTTTCTTGCGCCCCCTCGCGCGACTGCTCCTTGCCGTTCGCGGGCGAAGGCTGGCCATTGGGCGAAGCGTCGTTTTCAACGTTCGTCGCAACCTCGCCTTGCCCAGCAGGCTTCGCCTGCGCGCTTGCGGTGCTGCTGCCAGCTGTCCCCTTGGCATTTGCATCGGCTTCGCCCTCCAGCGTAGCCGCTGCTTTGCCGCCAGCAGGTTCGGCACTTGCCGGGCTAGCGGGCTCGGTGCTTGCCGTTGCGTGCGCCGTGCCCACCGGCAACACGAGCAACAGGGCAAACGCCACGATGGCAAGCAGCACAGCAAGGCGCTGGCTCGCCGTTTTCGTCATATTCATGCGCATGCTCCTTTCCTGGCCCATATATGACACAGCACATTATATCCGAAACGCCGAAATGCTCTGCTCGACAGCATGGTGCCCGGGACTATGTTTGATACAATGTGCGCACCGAGACAGGCTCGCAGCGAACCAAGGATGTGGTGGCTATGCGCAAGACGGTCGTTATCATGAGGCACGCTAAGGCTAAGCGTCCCGTGGAAGGGCAACCCGACCTGGAAAGACCGCTTTCCGAGGCAGGCAAGCGGGCAGAGGCGGCAACCCTGCCGGACGCCGTGCTGCTGTGGCCGCAGGGTACTGCCGAGGTATGGACGAGCCCGGCCAAGCGCGCGTTCCAGACCGCTCGCATGCTGGTCGCCGCCCTGTCGGCGCAAGGCGTGGACGTGGGCGGCATCGCGCGGACGATGCCGTGCCTCTGGGACGGGGACGGCGCGGCGCTGGCCCGGGCCATCGTGGAATCGCCGGCAGACGTTATTGCGATCGTCGGGCACAACCCGCTCGTCGAAGCGTGGTGCCGGGCGCTCTCGGGCGCGGAACTGCGGTTTGCCACCGGATCGCTTGCCGCAATCGAGCTGGATATCGACGACACCATCCTGGCTTCGGTGTCCTGGCCGGATCTTTTCGGGATACCGGGCGATGTTGAGGACAGCGACAATCGCGAGACCTCCCCCGCTCTGGAACGCGTCATGCCCACCGAGCTGTATGTCTTGGGCGCGCATTCTCGCCTGCTCTGGTTCGTTCAGGGCCCCGTATCCCAGCGTTGGAAAACGCTTTCCACCATCGAGAAAGTGCTGCGAACGGGGTCCGATACCGTCGCCGAGCGCCTGGCGGCATTCCAGGAAGACCCCGATGACATCGAGACCATGCACAAGTTCCGCGTTTCCATCCGCACGCTGCGCAGCCTGGCGGCGTTCGTGCGCCCCTGGCAGGACAAGCGGCAAAACGCGTGCGTGAACGACGAGCTGCGCTCGGTCGTGCGCCTTACGTCGCGCCAGCGCGAACTGGACGTGCTGGCAGAGCAGTGCGCCGAGCGGCCGGATTCGTCGGAGGAGCTGGTCTCGTTCCTGCGGGAAGCAGCGGCGGCAGAGCGCAAGCGCGTGATGAAGGCGCTGGCATCGAAGAAGACGCGCAAGAGCTTGGCGCGGGTGGGCAAAGAGCTTTCCGACGTTTCCTGGCGCCCCCGCATCGTGCACGACGGCTTGGACCCCAGCGAAATGCGCGCCCGTTTCGACGCCCTGGCAAGCGCGCTGGCAAACGACTTGGCCGCCCTGGACCTAGCTGACGTGGAGCGAACCCACGACGTGCGCAAACGCGCCAAGCGCGTGCGCTACAACGCGGAGAAGTTCTCGGACATCATCGGCGGCGACGCCGTGGGCATAGCCAAGGACATGACCGCCCATCAGGACAACCTGGGCGCCATCTGCGACGCGCGCGTGAACATCGACATAGTGAACAGCTTCCTGGAACAGGACCTGCCCCCCGAGATATCCCGCGAACTCGCGCTGCTCCGAACGGAGAACGAGGACTACCTGCGCGATACGCTCGGTTACTAGGCGCGTTCGCGCAAAAGGGCGCGTGCAAGTTCGCGCCGATGAGCGAGCGGGGTGCAAGCTAGCTGCTTT
>DMNP01000200.1:0-413 GCA_003452695.1 Eggerthellaceae bacterium | reverse complement strand
CTAGCTGCTTGCACCCCGCTCGCGTTCGCGGCAGCTATCGTCGCGCCACCCCCCGTGGCCCGTCAGGACGCCAGAGCGCCCGCCCCTGCTGCATTATGCGGCGGCCGGGGCAGCTGGCGCGTTCTTATGGCGTTTGCTCATAAGGTACTGCACGACCACGAGCGCGGCGATGATGCCTATCCCGATGACGTCGGTCAGCGAATCCGGGGCCATCATGCACAGGCCGCCCGCCGCGAAGAGCACGCGGAATACGGGGTTTATCTTCGTGAACAGGTGCCCGTTCATGGCGGCCGACACGCCGAACAGGCCCACGATGGACGTGAGCACGACCTGGCCGACCTGGAACCACGCGAAATCGCCCTCCAGGACCATGATGGGATTGAAGGCCAAGATGTAGGGCACGATGAAGGCCG
>DMNP01000113.1 GCA_003452695.1 Eggerthellaceae bacterium | reverse complement strand
AACAGTGGTTTAACATAGAGAAACACTTAGACGATACGGCACTCTGTTATTGCGATCGAGGCTAAGGCCAATATTCTTGTTCTTATGTGGTGGCGACGATGCCGATCCAAGATATGTTGCAAGGCGTATGGTAGAGCAGCACCTCGCAAAGAATAAATGCGGGACAAACGTAATATGCACGAAACCTGAAAAGGTGCTTGCTCAATATGCTGACGAGTTCTCTCATCTCGATCTTCTTGTCTTGGAAAAGCTTATTGCTGATGTTTCCGATGCCATTCTCCTTTTCGACGAATCTCCCGGCTCCCTATGCGAATTAGGCGCGTTTTCAGCATGTGATCCGATTTGCCACATACTTACCGCTTTCATCCCGTCAAAGTATTATGGCGAGTCAAGTTTTGCCATGAATGGCCCCGTAAAGCATCTGGAAGCCGATTGCGGCCGGCTTTCCGGGGTGATATATGGCGATGTCGAATGCCCCACGTCGTCTTTAGAGTTAATGCAGTACCTTTCGAGCTTGAGAGACTTGTCAAAAGCTTCGAAGCAAAAGAATAGCGATGCTTCGAAGATAAGCATTGGGGCATATTGCCTTGAGTTGCTCGATTTAATAAGTGTGTTTTCGCCGTTAACCATTGCTGAACTGGAACGGACGTATTGCGAGTACAAAAGGTTTGATGGCATCGTTGCGTTTGACAGAGATGGGTGTCTCGGCGAAGACTGCGACAAGATCAATACTGAGTTGCTGGTCTATTTTTTGGCTGCGTGCGATCTTGTGAAATATCACGATGGAATAATAACAATGACGGGCAAGCATGCGGGATATTTCATGTTTAACCAGTCATTCAGGCGCCAGATAATGAAGCTAAGGGCACGAGAGCTTGCTGCGAAACGGAGAGGTAAAAGGAGGTGCCGGAATGTCCGTTTTGGATCTGATGGCATTTGACTTGCTCCTCGATCGTGATTACCTCGAAAGCATTCTGCATAACAAACGTGGACAATATCGTAGGATTCGCTTGCAGAACGATCGTGTTGTCTGGCAGCCTTCAGCGACGCTGGCTCTCATGCAGTATTGGCTTGTTGACTGGATTTCCGAAATGGACAAGCGTGAATTGCCCTTCGCCACGGCATACGAACCAGGTATGGGCATCGTTGTAAATGCGAAGAGACATATCGGCGCGAAACATGCATTGGCAATGGACATCCACAAATTCTTTCCTTCGATTGGGGCACATATGCTTGGAGGGTATTTTGCGAGCACAATCGAAGAGAGTGGCGCATCTGCTGGGATAGAAGATCGTGATATAGGTCTCCTTCTCGACATTGCATTGTTCAACGGAGGGCTGGTCATGGGCTCTCCATGCGCTCCCTATTTAGCAAACAGGGTAATGGCTCCCGTAGATGAACGGATCTGGCTAGAAGTAGCAAATACTAGGGGGCTGACGTACACGCGCTACTCCGATGACCTCTTCTTTTCGTCACCGGAATGGATTGAACCGTCAATTGTAGGCGAAATCGCTATTCTTCTGCAAGAATGTGGTTTACAGGTCAACTCGAGCAAGACGCGCTTTATGAGTGAGGGTACGGGTATTAACATTGCGGGGGTCTATGTTGGTCAAAAGCGTATTACACTAGGTCAGAAGCGGAAACGTGAGTTAAAGGAGCGACTATATCAATTCTGTACGAACGACAATCCCACTCCCGATTCAGCTCGGAGCCTTCTGGGTTTTCTTTCGTTTTGCAAGTCGGTAGAGCCTTCTTACGTAGGCTTCATGCTTACAAAGTATTCAACGTACGGTGGAGACATAATGCTTCGAATAAAAGATGCTTGCAGCTAGGATATGGATATAGTGGGAACCCGGTCAGTATGCAAAAGCCATGGGTAGATAGTGAATTGCTTGACCTGTGATTAAACGCGCATAATCGGTGCAACCGACATCAACTGCGGAATAAGCACATGAAAAAACCTCGATGGTAACTGAGCTTGGGGTAAATCAAGTGGCCATTTTCTTGATGTTCGGGCTTGTTCCAAAAGCGTTTTGGGGGTTTTGGACGGCTCCCGAATTTAAAGGCACGCGCGCGTCCGTTTGCCAGCCCGGCAAGACGGCCGTCGCGCGGCTAATCGACGGCCCGGCTCCGCCGGGCGCGTACAGCTGCGCCTTGAACTGGCAGAAACATCGCGTGGCTTTCCATGTAGCGTGCTATCATCGTTGCGTCAGTGAAAACCGGCCCTCTTCTTTGCTGTACGCTGATTCTCTGGTTATTTCGGACTGTAACGGCACCCGTTCCGAGGCGTCGGTCATATGTTCCGGGTGCCGGCACCCGTTACGGGCACCGGCACCCGTTCCGAGCCGTCGGCACCCTTAGATTGCGCGGTACGTCCCCGGCTCTCCGTCGTCGAACGCCTCCGGATGGGCGATCGGGAGGACGACGATCGCGTCGTCGTATACAGTGGCAAACGAGCCGTGGCCATGGCGGTCGCGGGCCATGCCCACCGCGAGCTCGAACAGCGGCCCGTAAGGCGATGCGTCGACGTCCTCGTCGGCGATATGGTTTGCCGCCTCATCGACAACCGCGTCCTCGAGCTCCCGCGGCACCGCCGTCCAGAGGTGCCGCGAGCACGCCCTGCGCAGGGCGCTCCTAGTCTTTCTTCTGTTCGGCATACGCCCTCAGCTCCTCGTCCATGCAGCGCTCGCGCATCGAGACCTCGCCCTTGAGCTCGACCGCGTAGGCGTTGTTCTTCAATCGGTCCACGATCGACTCGGCCGCGGGGTAGTCGCCCATGCGCTTGGGCCATCCCTCCACCCGGTACTGCGCGCAGACGATCGTCGGCCTCTTGGCGCGCGTGCGGGCGTCGACGACCGAGAACAGCTCGTCGACGGCCCCGGGCTTCATCTCCTCGCACAGGAGCCAGTCGTCGATCGCGAGCAGCTGGCGGTTCTTGAGCTGCTTGACGCGCTTGGCATGCGCGGCGGGGTCGTAGCGCAGCGTCCCCGGCTCGTCGACCATCTCGGGCGTCGAGACGCACTCCGCGCGGTAGAATTGCCGGCACGCGGAGAGCGCGAGCGCCGAGATGAGCCATGACTTGCCCGCGCCCGAGGCCCCCGGCACGATCACGTTGTGCCCTTTGGGGATGTAGGCGCAGGATGCCAGCCTGTCGATGGGCCCGACGTCGAGCCCGCGGTCGGCGTCGGTTACTAGGTCCTCGATGTACGCGCCCGGGCACGGCAGGTGCGCGGCCTTCACCAGGCTGTTGACCTTGGTGGCCGTGCGGTCCTCGAAGAGCCGGTCGACGAGCATGTCGGGCCATTGTCTTTGTCAATAACAAACTCGACATTTCGCTATGTCGACATTCGACACTTCGATAGCGAGCACGCCGACCGTGCTTGCAGTTGACAGAGCCGCCGGCTGACTCCGTCCAGGCGATGATTGGCCCACCATCGCCTTCCGATCTATCTGAACACGGGCAGGGGTTTCCCTGCGCCGTGGAATCTTC
>DMNP01000114.1:669-3994 GCA_003452695.1 Eggerthellaceae bacterium | reverse complement strand
GGGCGGAAGTATATGGCAAAAACGGCAATACTGGTTGACGGTGGTTTCTATAAAAGAGTTGCAACAAAGCTCTGGGGCAAAAAAGATGCATTAGATCGGGCCGAAGAGCTATACCAGTATGCTGTGCTGCATATAACCGGAAAGCGGGATGCAAAAATCGAATTAGAAAAGCGAGAACTGTACCGTATCTTCTATTACGATTGCCCTCCAGTGAGCGGCGCTTCCGCTTACCATCCTTTGAAAGGAAAGAACGTAAACTTTCAGCTAAGGATGATGCATATATTTGGAATTCAACCTTTCAGAAAGCCTTTGGCGAAAAGAGAAAGGTCGCGCTTCGATTTGGCGAGCGAATAACCGAGAACGCGAGCTACACCTTAAAGCCAGGGGCGACCAAAAAGTTGTTTCAGAAAAAGATTGCGTTTGATGAGCTGAAAGAGTCGGATTTCCTGTTGAATATGAAGCAAAGCGGAGTCGATATGCGAATCGGACTCGACATTGCTTCTTTGGCATACGAGGGGATTGTGGATCAGGTCATCTTAATATCAGGGGATGTTGACTTTGTGCCTGCAGCGAAAGTTGCCAGAAGACATGGGATCGACTTCATAGTCGACAACATGGATGAGCACATTCGCGATGATCTGAGGATACATGCAGACGGAATAGTATCGATGGTCGGCCAGATGAACAAGTCGGGCAAGCCTAAGGGCAAGAAAGAAAGCGCTACAGCTAAGGGCGCTTAGATAAACGCGAAAGGGGCAAGGATTTCATTCCCAGCTCCGGATAAACCCATCCTGTACTGCCTGCGATATGCTTACTTACTGATGGTGAGTATTCCAGGCCATAACGGCACCCGTTCCGAACCATCAGTCAGGTGTTCCGGGTGCCGGCACCCATTACGGGCTCCGACGTTCCCTTATATTGAAAGCAGCCTTTCAGCCGCGTTAGCAAGACCCTCGTCAATCCAAGGCCAATCTACGAAATCTTCCACGCCACCCTTACCGAGTGCGCACGACAGATCGTCGACTATTTTCAACGTTATGCAAACGAGGAGCGTTAGCAGCCTATAGTAGTCGAAACGATACTCATCCGAGTTTGGGTCCCGCACGGCAGAGTTCGCATGATCGTACTTGTTGCGCAAAGCCAGCGGGTTGCTGAATTTAGCATTGTTATACATATAATTGCAGTAGTCGGCTTCATCGGGTGCAAACAGCCTGCAATAACGGGAAACAAGCCCTTCGCTCGACATCTCCTCAACGAGATCCTTGCACGCTCCAGATTTGCGATACAGGGCTAAAGCGCCTTCATCCCATAGCTTCTTAAGCAACCGAGTCTTGTTCGTCGGCTTGAGTGTGCCATCTGCTGTTATCTCAGTCAATCCATCGCCGATTAGCTGGTCGATGAGTCCTCTGCATCCCTCATCGAAATCGCACCTCTTGGACATTCCCGTCTTCATACGTTCGAAAAACGACATATGTTTATCAGTTTGCGAACATGGGAATGATAAGACTGACTGGTCGGAGAACGGCAGCATTGCCCGTCCTTCAAAAGATGGCCCAGGAATAACGTACTTGTTCTCGATGAGCGAAGGGATGGCATCGAAGCCCTTAACTTCCATATGGGGGAAGAATGCCTCATCAACCTCGCCCTTCTCGACGTAAATTGCGAATGCTTTCAAAACGCGTTCAATCTCGGGGCCTATAGACTTGCACTTATCCAAATAAGAAGCTCCCTTGGCCGGAAGGCTGACGCTGAAACCGCGCACTCCTAATTCGCTTTCCAGATAATCGTTGTACGCAAATTCCAACGCGTCTTCAATCCTTTGCCCCGAAGCCTCGAGGCACGCCTCGTACCCCGCAATCGCCACCAGCGCTTGGGATTGGCATAACTCGAACCTAATCGACGCGGGATACGCATCAATCACCCGCGGTGTAAGTCGCTCGATCAGCGAAGCTGCGTCATGTATATGCGCTGGAATGGACATCATGCAATCCATGCTCACGAAATCGAAAACGTATATAAAGTTGTTGAGTATCGTCGCATAATCGAGGTAGTTCATAAGCCATTCGGTGCCGAAAACCGTAGTGAAATCTTCACCATTCACGACGATGTTCTTGCAAGCCTTCTGGTTTGGAGAAAACTCAGCCCCGACTGAATACCTGAATCCCACCCCTTGAGCAAATATGCTGGAGTTCAACTCTTCTGCCCTTCGCCTAGCGGAAACCAACACTTCGGTAGACGGATTGTAATGGCATCTTGCAATTGCTGGCCAATTGGCGAGAACTCTGACGTAATTCAAATTTGCCCGCGCGCTAACGAGGTAGTCAAGCATAAGACGGTCGATTAAGCTAGATGTGATAGAGGGCGGCAGGAAGACGGCGCTTGACGATGACCCCTCCATTCCATATGCGCTAATAATCAACTCTGCAGCAAGCCAAGTCGACTCGAAAAGAAAGTCGAGAACGGCTTCATCGAACATCTCGACCATGGGGGCTATCCCCATCACATAACGCAAACAATCGGGATGACGTCTCAACAGGGAAAGAACATCATCGGCGTTTGCTTTCTTCCATGAGCCCGCATATGCCACGAGATCCCAAAAGCGACGGTGGTACTGGTCCTCGACCATTTCGTAAACAGCCTCGATGTCGCTCTCCGCAATTGCTTTGCCAATAATGCGACAAGCCTGCGGCAGAAGGCGATTTACACTGCGCCTTAACCCATCAATCTCTGCGCCTTCGAAGAAATAGGGATGTGCGTCGATTATGAGCTTGCACTGGTGAATCTCAATTGCATCGTTTACGTTGGTGGGCGTAAACTGCCCTTCGTTTCCAAGAAGCTGCTTTACGCGATCTACACACCATCCAGCCGCCAAATCACCAGGCGGATAGAATACCGCCCTTCGTGATTCGAAACCCGCCATCATAGCCGCCCTTCCAAATCGTTAACGTAGCCCATTGAGCAAATCGACCACAGGGACTTCTCGATAGAATCTAAATCATCTTAAGTGATTCAGAAAAGCTCTATATTTGAGAAAACGAATCCTGGGTGTTATCCGCCATGTCACGTATACTCACGCACCTTTCCACATCGGTCACCGGGACATCCTGAGGCACCACGCCAACCGATGAAGCGGCAAATCATATCGCCGACGAGGACATCGGCGCATCGCCTTACGGACCGCTGTTCGAGCTTGCGGTGCTCATGACGCACGACTACCATGGTTACGGCTCGTTTGCCACTGTATACGACGACGTGATTGTCGTCCTCCCGATCGCCCATCCAGAGGCGTTCGACGACGGCGAGCCGGGGACGTACCGCGCAATCT
>DMNP01000114.1:0-621 GCA_003452695.1 Eggerthellaceae bacterium | reverse complement strand
CGTACCGCGCAATCTAAGGGTGCCGGCGGCTCGGAACGGGTGCCGTTACACTCCGAAATAATCACGGGCGTACCCGCGTGCCCCTTGACCTGTGGGCCGTGCTGGCCTAGAATAACAGTTAGACATGTATAACCAACGATGGAGGTGAATCGTGGCGACAGCGACGTTGCGGAGGTGGGGCAACTCCCAAGGAATCGTCATACCCCACGACATATGCGAGCGGCTCGGCATCGCCGTCGGCGACGCGGTCGAGCTCGACGAGGGCAAGGGCGCGCTCACCGTGCGCCCGCGGCGCGCCTGTACGCTCGACGCGCTCATGGAAGGCTACGACGGGCCCGTGCCCGGCGAGTACGACTGGGGTGCGCCCGTGGGCAAGGAGATGTGGTAGCCGTGATCTTCAGCAAGGGGGACATTGTCGAGTTCGACTTCAGCCCGTCCGTCGGCCACGAGCCGACGGGGCGCCGCCCGGCGCTCGTGGTGAGCCGCGACAAGTTCAACCTCTCCACCAGCATGACGCTCGTCTGCCCGATTACCACGAGGGCGAACCCCTTCCCGCTGCACCTGGAGCTGCCGGCCGGATTGGAGACATACGGTGTCGTGGCCGTCGAGCAGGTGCGCGCG
>DMNP01000285.1 GCA_003452695.1 Eggerthellaceae bacterium | reverse complement strand
TCGACATGCTCGTATATGGTGTACATCACGGCAAGCAGGTCGTCCATGCGCTCGTGGCGCTTGCGCTCGGATTGCTCGATCGTGTCGTCTATGGATACGAGCAGGGCCGTCTTGCCATTGCGGGTCGTTATGTGCTTGGCGCGCATGACGCAGGCGATGTCGCCCGCCACGAAGTCCAGGCGCGCGTACTTTTCGACCTCTATTGTTTCCACCAGTTGGCGGGATTGACGCGCCAGCGGACGACTCGTGTCGTTTATCAGGCGCTCTGCCTCTTCCACCGATGAGATGCCGACGTTTGCCAGCCCCTCGCGGAACACGCGGTTCGAATCGATTACCCGGAACGCGCCGTCCGCGAATTCCGTTATGGCAAGCGGCATGCTGGTCACGTAGCCATGCGTGGGGTTGCCCGGGGTCAGGTTGCGCTCCGACATGCTCAGCGTGTTCACGGCGCCGATGTCATTGAAGTACAGCCGCTCGGCCGTGGTTTCCACGCCGATAGTGTCGGCGAACTTGTGCATGTCGCCAACAGAGAACGGCTGCGGCTTGCCGAACAGGTATCCCTGCATCTTCTCGCAGCCGATTCGGCGCAGGTACACCTGGTGTTCTTCGGTTTCCACTCCTTCTGCAAGCGTTTGGATGCCCAGCTTCTTGGCCATGTCCACGACAGAGGCCAAGATGGTCTTCGATTTCTCGCCGAAGCGGTTCAGGAATTCCATGTCTATCTTCAGCTCGTCGAAATCGAAGTCCTTCAACGCGTTCAGCGTGGAATAGCCGCTGCCGAAATCGTCCATCCACACCTGGTATCCCGCCTCGTGGAACTTGCGCATCATGTCGGCCATGTAGGCTGGGTCGGTGCCGAGGACGGTTTCGGTTATCTCGATGTTCAGCATGCGTCGCGGCACGCCGAACTCGTGCGCCGTGCTCTCCACGATTGAGAATATGTCGCACAGGTCGAAGTCGAGCCGCGATAGGTTGAACGACACGGGCACGGTCGGCTCGCCGTTGTCGACGCATGCGCGATATTGCTGGCACACCTGCCTGATGATGCTGCAGTCCAGCAGGTGAATGAGGCGCGTCTCTTCCAGTGCGCCGATGAACACGCACGGGTCCAAAAGCCCGTGGACGGGATCCTCCCAGCGGGCGAGCGCTTCGAACCCGCAGAGCTTGCCCGAAAGCGTGCGCACGACGGGCTGGTAATAGGGCCGAACCCAGCCGTTGTCGATGGCCTCGTTAATGTGCGTGATAACGTAGGTTCGCAGGTCGTTGTCGTGGGCAATGCCCAGAGCATGCGAATTGCCGACTGCACGGCCGGGGGCTCTGACCACATCCATACGCTTCCTCCTGCACTCGCAGCCTTCGAAGAATACAGAGGATTATTATAAGCGATGATGCAGCAGAGCAAGCGAGGCTTTAGACGAGGGCGGTGAAAGCGGCGAAAGCCCCTTCCCGGGGCCTCCGGGCTGCATGGAGCGAACTGCAACAAAGTAACGTTACTGCCCACAGCAACCCCCGCTGCGAAAAGGGAGGCAGAAAGAGTCTACGAAGCTTGATGGGCGCAGGGTATAATGCATCATACAGGCGCACTTCGACCGCTTATTCTGCCAGCGGCGATTTTCTGCCATAGGCGCCGCACATCCCGCGCGGGAAACCGCGCTCGCTTGCATGTGCTTCATCATTCTGCGAAACAGCAACAGGCGCGCATGCACCCATGCGCGAAGAGAGAGGAAACCGCTATGGCAATCGATCGTCACGAACTGTGGGGCAAGCTTGGAATGGACCTGGAAACTCACGACCAACTGTGCGCCGTGCTGCCGCAGGCTTTCGGCGATGTGTTCCTTTCGCAGGAAAACCGCCCCGAAGGCATGGCGTTCTGGGATATGGTCGTGGCAGACGTTCACGGCATCCGCCCGCAGGAGCTGGTGGACGAACAGGCCAAGGGGCGCAAGGTGTTCGGCACGTTCTGCACCTACGTGCCCGACGAGGTGGTAATTGCCGGCGACGGCATCGTCACGGGCCTCTGCGGCGGTTCCCAGTTCTGGGTGCCCGAAGGCGAAAAGCACCTGCCCGCCGACATGTGCCCGCTTATCAAGGCGTCGCTCGGCGCGCGCCTCGGCCGCACTTGCCCCTTCTTCCGCATCGTCGACCAGGTGGTCGGCGAAACCACGTGCGATGGCAAGAAGAAGATGTACGAGATAATGGCCGAAGACGTGCCGATGCACATCATGAACCTGCCCAATATGAAGCGCCCGCAGGACGTCGCCGCCTTCGCCGACGAGATAGCGCTGTTCAAGGCTAACGTGGAACAGGTGACCGGCAACGAGATTACCGCCGAAAAGCTGGCCGAGGCCATCAAGATGATAAACGCCCGTCGGCGCGCGCTGGCCCGCGTGTACGAAACACGCAAGAGCGCCGACGTCATCCCCATCAGCGGCACCGATGCCCTGCTCATGATGCAGATAGCGTTCTTCGACGATCCGGTGCGCTGTGCCGAAATGGCCAACAAGCTTGCCGACGAGCTGGAGCAGCGCCTGGCGGACGGCGTTTCCGTGTTCCCGGCCGGCACGAAGCGCATACTGCTTACCGGCACGCCGCTGGCCATTCCCAACTGGAAGCTTCACCACATCATCGAAACGTCGGGCGCCGCCATCGTGTGCGAGGAGAACTGCACGGGCACGAAATTCTTCACGAACCTGGTGGACGAATCGCAGACCACGATGGAGGGCATGTTCCAAGCACTTGCGCAACGCTACATGAAGATTAACTGCGCATGCTTCACGCCGAACGTGGCCCGCATCGATGAAGTCCTGCAACTGGCCAGGGACTACCAGGTGGACGGCGTTATAAACACGAACCTGAAGTTCTGCACCACCTTCAAGACCGAAGCGCCTGCGCTCGAACGCGCCCTGGAAGACGCGGGCATTCCCGTGCTCGACATAGAAACGGACTACACCGACAACGACGCCGGCCAGTTGCGCACGCGCGTGGAAGCCTTCGTGGAAATGCTCGGCTAGGCAAACGCCGATGCCGTCCAGCCCAGATGGCGCGTCGCGCCGGCATGCGCAATCTGGGCTGGCGCACTCAACCGGCGCTTGCCCCTCTGCGCCGAAACGCACTACCCCCGGCGCGAAACGAGGTTCGCATGGAACTGCACGAGCGCATAGAACAGGTGAAGCGCGAGAACCCGGGCATGCGGGTGGACTGCTACGCGCTGTTCGAAAGCCACACCGACGCGATGCAGCTTCACCAGCTGGCGCGCGCCGCGGGCATCGGCGCGCGCATATCGACCACGCCGCGGCAGGCGCGTTCCAGCTGCGGCGTGGCGCTTCTGGTCGCCTGCGACGACGCCTTGCGAATCGCAGCGCTGGCACGCGACCACGAAGTGTTCGTGGAAAACATCGTTGCGCTGCCGAACCAGATAGACCCCCACCGCGACGTGTACTGCTAGCTGCCCCGGACGCCCATGCCGTTCAGGAAGCCGGGCGCGAACGATTCGTTAGGCATTGGAGAAGGCCATGAACATCGGAATCGACATCGGATCGACGGCGGCAAAGGCCGCGGTGCTGGAAGGCGCCGAAATCGTCTGCACGTTGGCGATACCAACGGGGTTCAACGGCGTGGATGCCGCGCTTCGGCTGGCGGACGCGCTGCGCGAACGCGGAATCGACCCCACGGGCTGCGACGCCCACGTGGTGGCCACGGGCTATGGGCGCGTATCGGTGCCCTACGCGCGCGCCACGGTGACCGAGATAACCTGCCACGGGCGCGGTGCAGCATATCTATTCGGCCCCGATGGCACGGTCATCGACATAGGCGGGCAGGACACCAAAGTAATCCAGCTGGCAGACGGCAAGGTGAAGAAGTTCGCGATGAACGACAAGTGCGCTGCCGGCACGGGGAAGTTCCTTGAAGTCATAGCCGACCGCATGGGGGCAACGCAGCAAGAGCTTGCTGAGCTTGCGGCAGCCGGCGAGCCGACGGCGATATCCAGCATGTGCACCGTGTTCGCGGAATCCGAAGTCATATCGCTTATCGGCAAGGGCGAGCCCCGCGAGAACATCGCCAACGGCGTAGTGGAATCGGTCGTGGCGAAAGTGGCCACGCTTGCGCGCGGCTTGGTTGCCGGAGACGTGTTCCTGACGGGCGGGCTGTGCGACAACGCCTATGTTGTGGGGCGCCTTTCGCAGCACCTGGGGTGCAACGTCGCCACCTCGCCAACCGCCCGGTTCGCAGGCGCCATCGGCGCGGCGCTTTCATAGCGCGGCATGGGCCGGCATGATGAATCAGTGCTTGCCTAGGGAGATGCGTCTTTATCATGCCGGCCCAGTGCGCACGGGGCGGCGCGCTTCGCCTTCAAATCTCATTTACCCACGTCAGTGGGCGCATTCGTTTTTCAGGCGAATCGCACTCGCCCCGTGCGCCCTGGCCTCGACAGCATTAAGACGCGTCTCCCTAGGATTCCGCAGCGGCACTCGAAAGATCGCTCACGGCCGCCTCGTAGCGGGACAGGCATTCGTCCCACGCCGCATAGGAGGGATCGCCGCGATGGTCGGGCAGGTCGTAGGCGCTTGCCAGCATGTCGCCATAGGCATGCGTCACCCGGCTTGCAGCATCGATGCTCAGGTGCACGCGGTCGAACGTCTCGGTGGACCAGTCTATGTCCACCTTCGCATCACCGAAGCTCAGGTCCACGAAGTCCACGCCTTCGGCTTCGGCAAGCTGCGCCACACCGTTGTGGCGCGCCATCGACCAGCTGTCGGCGCTCGGCACGCCCACGAACACGGGAGTTGCTCCCTTCTGGCGGCAGTAGTCCACCATCATGTGCACGAACAGGCGGCTGAGCGCGCTCGGGGCATCCACCTCGTCGGTCGGCGCCATATAGCCTTCCGCTTCGGCGGCAACTCCGCCGCCGAGCAGCTTGAAGCCCTTCATGTCGTCGGTCCACGTGGCCTGCACCGGCCCGGTGAAATCCTGCGGGGTCAGATGCTTCCAGCGGTCGTGGTACTCGAACACCGGGAAAAGGTCCGAAGCGGTGCGCACGAGCACGTCGCCCACGCTGAAATGCGCATAGAACGCATTGGCCTCGAAGGCCACCACCTTGGGCGACTGGTCGCGCAGGGCCAAGTGCAGCAGCGAATTCGTGTACATCAGCTGCTGGCCGTTGCTCGAGCACACGTACGAGGCGAAGCCGTGCTCGTCCCACATCTGCAGCGCCGAGAAGGCGCTTGCCGTTTCGCTGTCGCCCAGGAACAGCACGTCCAGCGAATCGCGCGGTTCGCCCAGCATGCCGTAGGCGCGCTCGTCGAAGATGCCCGCCTCGGGGCTGTTGTCCTTGGGGCGCACGATGTTCGACGCAACCGCCAGCAGCGCGAGCACGGCGGCCGCCACGACCAGCACGGCCAGCGCCACGGAAAGCGGACGCGTGCGCGGGCGCTCCTGCGCTTCGTCCACCTGGTCTTTCACTTGCCCGTCTGCCATTTCCGCCCTTCTAGAACTGTGCGTACATCGGGTCGACCGGCGCATAGCCAAAGCCATATGCCCCGAACACCACGATTGCCAAGAGCAATGCCGCGCACAGGGCCCAGCGCGCCGCCGCGCTGCGCTGCTGCATGGCCTCGTACAGGTTCTTGCCCCGTTCGTTCATGATGTCCAGCACCAGCACGAGCGCCGCGAACACCGCCACTATCGCGAAGTCGGCGCCGTCCATGCCGATGCCCAGAACCGTGCCGTCCGCGAAGGAGCCCACCCCGAAATCCGTGACCATCTTCGCGAACATGGCAAGGCCCGCATCCATGCCGTTCGCACGGAAGAACAGCTCGCCCACGAAGATGACGACGAGCGTGCGCGCAATCTGGAACGCCCGGTAGCCGCCGGCATTGCGGTCGATGCCCAAACGCCCGGCCAGCTGTTGTGCCAGCGGGTCGATAAGCCCGCCCAGCAGGATGAGAACGAAGTAGTACATGCCGAAGAACAGGTACTGCGAACCGGCGCCGTGCCACAGCCCGTTGCCGAACCACACGCAGAACAATGCGATCGAACTGGTCAGCAGCGGGCCATAGCGGGTGCCAAAGCGCTTTCGCGCGCGCGCCGTCAGGTTCTTCACCGGCTTCGACAGCGAAACGGGATAGTACACGTAGTCTTTCAGCCAAGTGCCCAGCGTTATATGCCAACGCTGCCAGAACTCCGCAGCCGTGCGCGAGAAGAAGGGCTGGCGGAAGTTCTCGGGCAGGTTCACGCCGAAAACGCGCGCCAGGCCTATGGCCACGTCCATGGTCCCCGAGAAATCGCAGTACAGCTGCAACGTGTACAGAACGGCCCCGAGTGCGACGATGCAGCCGTCGTACATGCCGTAGTCGTCGAAGACCGGCTTCACGAACAGGTTCAGCCTGTCGGCGACGATAAGCTTCTTCGCAAAGCCCACCAGAATGCGCAGCGTTCCCGCATGCAAGTTAGAACGCGTAATGGGCGCGCCTGCGTACAACGCCTCGGCCGTCTGGCCGTAGCGGCAGATGGGGCCTTCCATAATCTGGGGAAAGAAGCACAGGAACAGCGCCACGCGCCCCAAGTGCCGATCGGGTGCGATGGTTTCGCGGTACACGTCGACGATGTAGGAAACCGCCATGAGCGTGTAGAACGAGATGCCGATGGGGATGCCGATGCGCGCCACCTCGAAGCTTGCCTGAACGCCGAACAACCCCAGGAAGCCCGCCGCGCATTCGCCGAAGAAACCCAGGTACTTCAGGGCTATCAGCATGCCCAGGCACAGGATGGTGCCCAAGGCCACCACGATGCGCGCATAGCGCTTGTAGCGCGCGCGAACCTGCTTCTTGCCGCCCTTCTCCGCTTGGGCGAGCGCCGCCTTGCGCCTGTCGAAGATGCTGCCGATGGCCAGTCCCGAGGCATACACGACGAGCGTGGCGGCCAGCTCGAACACGACGAGACCGCGGCTCAGGTACCAGAAGAACCCGTAGCTAGCCGCCAACAGCACGGCCCAACGAAAGCGCCGGGGCACCACGCCATAGCACGCCACGATGAGCGGGAAGGCTATGGCTATGAATCCGATGGAGAAATACGAAGACATTGCAAGAACGGATGCCTAGTCCAGGTCCTCCTCTTGCAGACGCCCGATAAGGCCTGCGATGGCGTCGACCGAATTGAAATTCTCGGGAACGATGTGCACGGCGGGAATGTCCACGTCGAATGCTTCCTCCAAATCGACGATGAGCGACAGCATGTTCAGCGAGCTGATATGCCTGTCGTCGATGAGCGTCGTGCACGTGGCATAGTCCACGTCCGGGTTCAAATCGGAAAGTATTTCTATTATCTGGTCTTTCACGTTCCGCTCCGTTCCATCGCCGCGTCGGCGGCACAACATGCTTTCAAAAAAGGGGCGCGCGGGCAGGGCCGCTCGCGTTCGCCGCCCAGTTTATCGTATTGCTAAATTCTAGCGGTTAATGCGCCGGCGTGTTCAAATCGAAAGTTTCCACACGGTCTCGGGCCAGCCGCAGCTCGCCATCGGCACCGCGCAGGACCACGCGCGGCAAATCGCGGCTCAGGAACAGCGACATGCCCTCGGTCATGCAGTACGCGCCCGCCTTCTCGAACACGATAACGTCGCCTACGTCCAGGCCTTCCAGCGGAAGCTGCTTGGCCAGCACGTCGTTGGCAGTGCACAGCGACCCGTATATGCTCCACAGGTGCTCCGGTTCGCCATCGCCCGGGCCGATTGACCGCCCATCGGCGGTCAGCGCATGGCAAAGCGGTCGATGCAGCGCCATGGCGTGCCCGAAATAGACGATCTGGTGCATGCCGCCGTCCACCAGGGCAATGTTGCTGCCTTTGTTCACCTTCGCATCCACCACGCGCGTCACGTACGTTCCGCATGATGCAGCCAATGCGCGCCCGAGCTCCATCGTAATCGGCCCCTGGTAGTCCATGGCGTCCACGAGCCGGCCCAATCCTTCAACGACAGCGTCTTCGGCCGCACGTGCGGCATCCCGGTCCTCGCCGAAGTATTCCACGGGCAGGCCACCGCCGTATTCCAGCTCTGGCAGTTCCACGCCCCACTCCTCGCGAATTGCCGCAATCAGGCGGTCGAGGCGTTTCAGCTCGCGGCGATGCTTGTCGTTGGACGCCTTCTGCGTTCCCGAGAAGTACTGCACGCCGGCAAACCGCGCATGCCCGCCCGCCGCCATGCGCCCGATAAGGCCCATGACCTCGGCGCGGTCCATGCCGAACTGGTTGCCGCTCGTCAGGCGCAGCATGACCGGCACTTCCGCGCCCCCTTCGGCGGCAGCGCGCTCTATCATGTCGAATTGCCGGGGCGACTCCGCCGTGTAGCGCGCGATGCGCGGATGATTGCGCACGAGATGGCGAACGAAATCCTCGTCCTTCACCACGCCCGTTATCACTACCTGCTCGTCGGGCACGCCCACGGCCTGGCAAATGCGGTATTCCCCCTCGGAGCACACCTCGACGGGCCCCACGGCGCGACTTGCCCAGGGCAACACGAAGGGATTCGCCTTCATCGCATAGCACAGTTGCACGCGATTCGGCAGCAACGCGGCCACATGGCGCACCTGGCTGTTCAGCTCGGCTTCATCGAACAGGTAAAACGGCGTGGCAAAGCGCGCCAGCGCCTCTCGGATGCACTCGTCGTTCACAGTGGTCCCTCCCGCAAATGGCGCCGTTTCCTACGAGGCGCTCTGCTGGCCCCAATATCCCAGCTGCGTGCCTTTTTCATAAATGGCCAGGGCCTGCGCGTAATAGCCATAGGAATTCAGATGAGTCCAATCGTGGCGCAGCTGCGGCGACACGCAGCCCTGTGCGGCAAGCTCGGCGTCCTGCGCGGTGGGCTTCAGGCCCGTCACCGCCAGGCCGTGTTCGATAAGATAGACGCGCATGTTCACAAAATGGTCTCCGAAGGCCTCGCGCAACGCGCGTTCCCAGTCGGTCTCGCCCGCGCCCTCGCCCGGCTCGAAGGCCTCTTGGCGCAAATCGCCGATGGAAGTACCCGGGTCGTCCGTATCGCCCACGATGATGTAGCTTTCGCAGCCAGCATGCTGGATCATGGCGCGGTATTCGGCCACGAGTTCGGCATAATCGCTGTTCCAACCGCCGTTGCTGCCAATCTCCAGCACCAGTATATCGCCTTTGTGCTGCGCTCCCTGGCTGGCTATGTCCTCGTCGTACAGGTCGATTTCCTGGTCCCAGTAGTCGTCGTAGCCGTCTTCGTCCTCGTCGGTCCAGGCGTACTCGCGGTCCTCCGCGTAGTCGGGGTCCTCCGCGTAGTCGGGATCCTCCGCATAGTCGGGGTCCTCCGCATAGTCGATATCGTCCGAATACGCGGACAGCTCGAATTCCTCGACGTCTAACGCTCCCTGCATTGCCCCGATTTCAATCGAATTCGCACCCGACACGCCGAAGTTGTAGGTTTTCAGATGGGTGAGGTCCTGCAAAATCTCGGGGTAGGATTTCATGCTCGCATCGTAGTACAGCGTTCCCGGCGTGGATATGATGGCATTTTCCGATGCGCCGACCCCTTCGGTCAGGCTATCGCCCCAACACACGATTTCGCGCGTGTCTTCGAAGCGCTCTTCGGACGCCGCCGATGCCGGAGTGCCCATGCGCACCTCGCCGGCATCCGCATCGGAACAGCTCAGCACGCATGTCATGCAACAGCACAACGCGACGAGCGCACACGTTCGCGCTATCTTGGCAACATGCTTCACCGTGAACGCCTCCTCGTACAAACTCGAATAACCAACCGTGAAGGTCGATAATACCAAAT
>DMNP01000276.1 GCA_003452695.1 Eggerthellaceae bacterium | reverse complement strand
CCTCCGCCTCATCCGCGCGACGCTGGCTTCTTGCTTGAGCCGACTCCCGCTTCATCGCTTCCCGCTGTGCCGCGAGCGCCTGTTGTGCCTTGGTGCTCACCGCGGGCCGTTTAAGGGCTTTCGCTGCCTCGCGAGCGCGCCGCTTGGGGTTCTTCGCGGGCTTGCTTGTCTCAGTGGCCTTGTCGCCGAAGAACGAGAGCTTCTCCCATTTGCCGACAACGAATCGCAGGATCTCCTCATCGGACGGCTCCGCGCCGAAGACGATGCGGGCGACGCCGTATCTGCCGTCCTCGACATGCTCCGCCAGCCCGACCCAGAATTGGCCGTCATGATATACGGTCAGGGTGGACGACACACTGATCTGCATGGTTGGTTCCTCCTTTATGTAGATGACCATGCAGAGAAGGGACAACCAAGGAGGCAGGTTACTGATGCGGACCCCCGCACGCCCACGACTACCCGACGGGGACTGTGTTTTTATCTCTGGTAGTTGGATTGTAGCACGCGCAGACGCGCCCTTCATCGCTGGCGACATGACATGGTTGGGGCTTACCACCCGACGCGCCCTTGCGCATATCGTCTTCTCGGTTTCGAAACTTTAAAAGACCTTGAGTTTCGAAACCGAGAAGGAGAGTTTAAGCAAGAGACGACGTTAGCTCTGAGTCGACGCTCGAGAAGGGGCTCTCGTCGCTTCTGTCCATCAGGGATGCATTCACGAAGGTCCTCATCGCCCGCACGAGGCGCGGGCCTTATACCCGGGAGGGCGTTCTTGTGCTGGATCTCGCGAGGTGACTGCTCGGCGAGCAGGAGTTCTGAGCGTCATACGGGGATATCGCTCGATAGGGCACACAGGGCCGTTTGTGCTCGCACGGGAAACGTCGTCGCCGTATGGGCGGCCAGTCGCATCCGATTAGTCTTTTGTTAAACAGACCTTTCGAGTGCGCACGAAGTAATCGCGCCAACAACGAAGCCCCAACCTGCTCGCTAACTCATGGGCAAGCCACCTGAGACTACTCATTTCCCCTACTAGCAATGAAGGCCTGCGACCTGCAGTTTTGCAAACTGCTTGAAAGGCGCCTGCGTTGATTCGCTTCCTATTGCAGCTGGCGGCTCGCACACGAAAAGGCACTTGAGTTTCAAAGCGGGCGTTTTCGTCGATATCGAACCTCTAAAGGCTGTCCGCCGTGACCTTTGGGAAAAAACGAAAACTCAAAGCCCCGAGTTTGGAATGAGTTTTTGAGATTGCCCCGGCTTTTGTCCCCGAAGCCGATGAAACACGACATAGTGTTACTTGGCGGCACTCGGTTTGAGACGGCATCGAAAACTGAGGACAACTGGAATGTCGGGACAGTAAAACTGAAGCCATCGAGTGGGAGTAGCGGGAACTGGCTTCTGAACTCGCGTTTTGGTGCCGCCAAGTACCGCCTGATGCTGTTTCGGCATCGCTATAGAGCAAAGCCACCGGCGAAATAACGGGAATAACGGCCTTCGAACCCTCTGGTTCGGAGGCTTTCTTTTTGCATGTCTACCTTGGAAAACGTCCCGATTATTCCCGTCTGTCCCTACTGGGCGGTGCGGCGGAGTACTCGGCGGTACGGGAATAATAGGGCCCTGCGGGAATAATTCATAATTCGGGTCCATCGAGGGTCGATTTCGGGCGGGTGAAACTAAGTTGAAACTACGGGCTGGGTTCAGACCCTTCATGATTGCGTTCGCCTAGATCAACAAACGGGAATAAAGAAATGCGTAAATCGGTTTCCGCAGTTTCGGCAACCCCGAATGCCGCCGAATGACGCCGCGTACCTTGCCGCATTCGAGCATGCAATTATTCCTCTAACGGTTCTTCCTGGGCGCCGATTTCATATAGGAATAATGGAACAGCCTCCGAAAAACAGGAGGCTGTTCGCAAGAAAGCATTAATTTACCTGAGGAAATGTCAGAAAGAGGCCTTCCAGTCGGCGTAAGCGGTCTCGTCGACTTCGCCGTGCTCGAGCTCTTTGCGCTTTTTCGCCCAGGACTTGATCGACTGCGAGAGCTTTGGGACATGCGGCGCCTTGGGGTCGACCGCCAGGCCCATGCCGTCTTCGCTGGGCACGAGGCCGTAGCTCTCCTCCAGCTGCAGCAACAGGGCCATGAGGTCGCGTGACGTCTCGACTCCGTAGTCCTTGAGCGCGCCTACGGAGACCTCGAGCTCCTTCGCGATCTCCTCCAGCAATTCGGGCTTCACCGCGCGGATGCCGCTCTCGTAGTGCCTGATCGCGCCCTCGGTGAGCCCCACGGCATCGGCGAGCTGGGCCTGTGTCAGCCCCTTCGCCTTGCGGTACCGCCGAATGTTGTCGCCTGTTGCCATGTGCCCTCCTGTAGATTCATTGGCGTCATTTTATCAGCGTACGCAAATGTACGCGATTCCATTGACGGCACGAATGTGCATGGAGGGATCTGTGCACACGATTGTGCCAAACTTTATGAATGAGTGGTTAAACCAGGATCGTGCAGCTGCCTACAGTGGCTGCTTGTTACCTACGGACGCCATGGCCCGCATTATCTACCGTAGGGGATTGGGGACAAATCCAAGCCTTCTGTGAGGTTTTACAAAAGCTCGCGAAGTCTTTTTGTCCAAAGCGCGAAAGTGCCGTTCTCGACGCATCTTCCGAAATCGTCGCACTCGCACCAGCGATCGGATCTCGCGATTGCAATCATCGAGGCCACGACCAGCTTCTCATCTGCTTTGGAAATGTCCTGATTCACGATCTCCTCGATATCGAGTTCCAACCCATGCTGCGCCAGAATATCGCCATAGCACTTGTATTCGGGATATGCTTCCGCGAAGGCGTATACGTCGTGCAGAAAATCGCGCTTTGCATCCCTTATGGCTTGCAGCCACTTCTTGTGATCGCCGTCAGTCTTACCGTCTTCGAGCCCTTGGCCGACCCCTTCGGCACTCGGCAGATTGTAAAAAGCCAGCATCGCGAGGCCTTCCGTCTCGGTCGGGCCATCGTAGGTTTCTCCGGTCTCCGGTCTCATCTCCTCGCAGCCGAATTCGTCTGCCAAATACTTCAATAGCTTTTCGAAACCTTTGGGATATGCATTAGAGCCCCCGTGCGAGCCGTGCCCATCGAAGAGGCTCCATTGTTCGCCGTCGAGCACCGGTGAATCGTAGTAGGTGAACCAATCGTCGGTGCCAAGATCGCGGAGGAATGCCATGAGCGCATCGACTTGCGTCTTGTCCAATATCCCCTGGTTCTCTCCCTGCTCCAAAAGATGCGACTGGCTGTGGCGGAAAGAGTAAGCCTCTCCGTCTTTGCTGATCTCAAAGGAGGAGTGCCCCTGAAAAAACCCGCCTATGCTGAAGCTGAACACGTCATTATCGAATCCACGCACCGGCCCCTCCGTTCTTTGGTTTCCTGCTGCGTATGTGCACTTGCCCTCATGCGTATTTAATTGGCGTCATTCTATCAGCGTACGAGTTTGTACGTAATTCTATTTAAAGTACGGATACGTACGATTATTCTCGGGAATATCAGCGTGCATATTCGTACGAATAGACAGGAGGTCCAAGATGGAACAGCCGGTTGCGCGGACGCCGAGGCCGAGCATGTTCACCGCCGACGAGGTGGTGGAGCGCCTGAAGATCAAGAGAGGCGGCGTCTACGAGGTGATTCGGCAGGTGAACAAGGAGCAGGAGGCCCTCGGGCGCGTGGTGATCCGCGAGCACACCTGGCTCGCCAAGGAGAACATCATCCAGAGCAAACTCATCCCGTTCTTCGGCGACATGCGCATGTGCGACATACGGCCCGTCGACATCGTCAGGTGGCAGAACTCCCTCACGGGGTCCACGAGGCCCGACGGCGACGTCTTCAAGCCTACGTACCTGAGGATCATCAACAGCCAGCTCAACGCCATCTTCAACCACGCCGAGCGCTACTAGAACCTGGAGAAGAACCCCGTCCACAAGGTGGACAAGATGGGCAGCAAGGAGGCCGGCGAGATGCAGTTCAGGACCAAGGACGAGTATCTTCGCTTCTCCGACGCCATCTCCGACAAGCCGCTCGCCTTCTGCGCGTTCGAGGTTCTCTACTGGATGGGCATACGCTGCGGCGAGCTCATGGCGCTCACGCCCTCGGGCTTCCTGCTGGAAACGCCCGGGCTTCGCATAAACAAATCCTACCAGCGACTGCACGGCGAGGATGTGGTCACGAAGCCGAAGACGTGCAAGTCGGTGCGCACGATCAAGATGCCTGCGTTCCTCCGCGACGAGACGGCGGAGTTCATCGAGATGCGCGAGGACGTGGCGCCCGACGAGCGGCTCTTCGGCTTCACGAACACTTTCTCGTGCACGAGATGGACCACGGCTGCAAGGCGTCGGGCGTCAAGCGGATACGCATCCACGACCTTCGCCACAGCCACGTGAGCCTGCTCATCAATATGGGCTTCTCCGCCCTCGACATCGCCGAGCGCGTTGGACACGAGGCCATCGACATCACATACCGCTACGCGCACCTTTTCCCCGCCAAGCGCGCGCAGATCGCCGACGCGCTCTCCGAGCTGAGGGGCGAATAGGATGCCGTGCGAGAACAGCGCCCGCAAGCGCAGCAAGACGATGGCGTTCCAAGAGTACGAGCTGATCGCCAACATGGCCTCCTGGAGCGGCATGAGCTGGCAGGACTACATCATGGCGAGGCTTATCGGCACCGAGATAACCGTGAGGCCGTCATCTCGGGTCCAGCGAGCGCTGCGCGATTCCATGAAAGGGCTTTCGGAGCGGCTCTTCGCCGTGTGTGACGCCGATGAGCTTGATGCGGACCTCCAAAGGCAGCTCGCGCTGGTCATGGAGATCTTCAACGGGCTCGGCGAGGACCAGGCATCCGGAAGGCGCGCGGCGCGCGAGAAAGCGCCCAGCGACGACCTCTTCGGGATGCCTCGGCGCTAAC
>DMNP01000351.1 GCA_003452695.1 Eggerthellaceae bacterium | reverse complement strand
AACGGCTTCCCGCAATTGAAGGTCCACTTCCTTGAGCCGCGCAGCCAGATGGCCGGCCTCATGGAGTACCTCAAGACCACGCCGGGCATGGAATTCCAGATCATGACCTGCGACGAGAACGGTTTCATCTTGGACGGATCGGCGGCCGACGATCGCAATGCGTTCTTCCACAATCCCTACGAATTCGGCTGGGGCCGCATAATTCACCTCGACCACGACTTCATCGGACGCGAGGCGTGCGAGAAGATGGCAGCCGATCCCGCGACGCGCAAAGTCGTGACCTTCGAGTGGAATGCCGACGACGTTGCCGACGTGTTTGCCAGCCAGTTCAGGGGCGAGGACGTCGAGCCGTACAAGCCTATCGAAAGCCCGAGCGACGTGGAATTCTGGATGAGCCCCTTCGTGCACCACGACTACGTCGTAGACGACGACGGCAATATAATCGGCACGTCGTTCGGACGTCAGAACGCTTGCTACTTCCGTCACATGATCTCGATTGGCTGCATCGACCCGGCCTTTGCCGACGAGGGTACCGAGGTCTGCGTGCTGTGGGGCAATCCTGGCCAGCGCCAGAAGAAGATACGCGCCAAAATCGCGCGCTACCCCTACAATAACGTCATGCGCTCCGACACCATCGACGTGAACAAACGGTAGACGAAAAGCGTAGGCTCCTGCCCTGCATGTGCGAATTGAGGACGTCGTGGAGTTCGCAAGGCCCTAATCGAAAACCACCCACCTCATCCAATTGGCATGCGGCAAAACTGCAGGGGTGCAGCCTCATACAGGCCGCACCCCTGCTTTTTCATATTCTGAACCGTTGATCATGCGAGGCGATGCGCCAGGTGACGTCTCCCGGGTTATCAACCTATAATTCGATTCCTGCCAGGGCCATTCGAGAGGCATCTCCTTGCGATTTCGCACCAGGTGCACCCTCGCCGCGAACTCCACGGCGCGGCAGAGCAGGTTTCCGCTACTTATGTCTTTTCTCACCCCGCCCCCACTTCCCCGCCGTTTATACCGCATTGTACGCCTTTGCCCTGCCGTGCGACGGGGACCCGGCACGTCAGCTCTTCCTCGCAAGGTCGAACAACGCCGCGACGAACGCCGACAGGACGAACGCGGCGATGCACGCCAACCTGATGATCAACCTCACCGCAGCCGCTGCGACCGAATCTCCCATCGAAGCCACCTCCTGCCTAGCATGCGCCCTCGACCATGCCGGACGCCGGAGTGTCAACCGTCGCTGATCACCCGCCCGCTCGATCCGCTCATGAGCGCCTCGTACCCTACGATGACATGGTACGCGTGTTCCGCGAGCGCGCGCGTACGCGAAACGGGACACCGAACGGGATTCCCGCGGACAAGCCGCCCAGTCACCACGCCGTACAGCCATAAACCGCCTACTCGATAGCGCCCACCGCAAGCACCTGGCGCTAGCACCGAACACTTTTCATATGCCCCTATCTCCCCTCGCCCATCTCCCAACCCGCGTCACGGGCCGCCCGCGCACCTCGGACGCGCATCATCGCCGAGGACCCCGCATGCCCGCAAGGGCACGCGAAAACTCTCCCCAGCTCTGCGCGCCCGAGGTGCGCGTATGGTCGTCGCGCCGCAGGCACTGGCGCACGAACGCGGCCTTCGCGGCCCTCGGCTGCTTCCCTCCCACGCGCTGGGCCGCCGAGCGGGTGCTAAAGAGAATCGGCGGGCAGGTATTCAACGATCCCGCCGCCGAGTTCGCCCGAGAAGCGTTGCAAGCTTATCAAGAAACCGCGGCCCCGACTCCTCGATTTCGATGATGCGATTTGCGAATGGGTCATTCCCAACGGGAAGAACCACGCGGAACACATGCGGCGTACCCTTGCCATAGGCAATCTGAAAATGGAGCGCCTGAGACGAAGCAAGCCGAAAGGAGATATACCCCATGACTACCGACGACACCAGGATCACAACTTCGCCGTTCATGCCATTCGACCCGTTGAAGTACGCGGCGCAGTGCGGCCCCGAGGGCGGTTGGCGCCCGCTCGACGACGGCAGCTTCCCCGTGTACCCGTTCGAGTTCACCAACTGGGTCGACGAAGAACTCAGCTGGTACGACAACTGCTACATCCACGCGGGGCTCAACCCCTTCCTGTTCTACGATGTGCACGGCAAGGGCCTACTCGACCTGTTCACCGACATCAGCGTAAACACGTTCAATAAGTTCCCGGTGGGCAAGTGCCGCCACACTATCCTGTGCAACAACGACGGCAAGGTCATGGTCGACGGCATCCTGGTGCGCCGCTCCGAGGAGGACTTCATCACCATGTGTCTGCCCGACCCGGCGATGCTAGCGCAGATGACCGGCAAGGACTATGGCTTCACGAGCAAAGACACCTGCGCCAAGCGCTCCTTCTTCCAGCTGTGCGGCCCACGCTCGCTCGAAGTAGTGGAGCAGGCTGCCAAGACAGACCTGCACGACCTTGAGTTCATGTACCTTGTCGACGCCAAGATCGCCGACAAAGACGTGTTCATCCTGCGCACGAGCATGGCCGGCACGCTCGGGTACGAGGTGCACGGTATGGTCGAAGACGCACACGAAGTATACGAATGCCTGATGGAAATGGGCAAGGAGTACGGTATCACCGAGCTCGGCCGCCACGCGTATCGCAACGCCCACACCGAGGGTAGCATCCCCCAGGTGAACACCCATTGGCCGGCAGCTGACTTCCCCTTCCCCATCAAGGTGACGGGAAGCCTCGATCCTGCATCCGAGCTCGTGTACCGCAGCCCGGTCGACCTCGGCTGGGAGGGCATGGTCAACTTCGGCCACGAATTCCCGGGCAAGGCGGCCATCCAGGCCGAGCTTGAAGGGCACCACAACTCCATGGTCACGCTCGTTTGGGATAAGGCTGATGTGTTGAAGGCGATCGAGGCCTCGATGGACCCCGAGAACCCAACCGATGTCATGGACATGGTCGAGGACTACGACCCGGTGGGCGGCAACATGACTGTGCACATCGACGGCGTTTACGACGGCAGCAAACTCGTCGGCGCGGCGTCCGGGCGCATGCTCTCGCCGAAGACCCGCGAGATGATCTCGCTGTGCACGATCGACCAGGACTACGCCGAGCAAGGCAAGGTTGTCGAGGTGCTCTGGGGCACGCCCGGCAAGCGCCAGGTGCGCATCAAGGCCACCGTCGACCTGTTCCCCTACATCAAGGAAGGCCGCA
>DMNP01000298.1 GCA_003452695.1 Eggerthellaceae bacterium | reverse complement strand
GACTTCGCCCTTGGCGGTAAGCATGATGATGGGCACATCGGAATTGTCGCGAATGGTGCGGCAGACCCTCTCTCCCGGCACGCGCGGGAGCATGAGGTCCAAGATGATCAGATCGAAGTGGTGCTTTGAAAACTCGTCGAGAGCGTCCTGGCCATCGCCGATGGCGGTTACCCAATAGTTCTCGCGCTCGAGGTATGCAGTGACGGCATCGCGTATGGCTTTCTCGTCCTCGACCAGCATGATGCGGCGCGTCTCGTTGCCCATATGTGACTCCTTACATATATATCGGCACATGCAGATTCTGAATTGTAGCGCGCTGGGGCGCATGCAGATGCGTATTTGGTTTTTATTGTAACAATTGAATCCAAGGGGTAATCTCCCCACAAGTGAAATGACACAATTCATGACCATGAATCAGTCCACACCACACAAACCGAACCGTCCGAGCAGCTCGAATCGCCCGGGCAAGCATGCAGGGCAGGCAAGCACATCGCGCCCGGCGGGCGCGCATGCGGGGACGCAAGGACGCAACCGGGAACGCGGCCGCAACCTGCAAGCGCAGCCCGACGCATCGTCGCCTTTGGTCACGCGCCGTCAATTGCTATACGGCGCTGCCGGCGTGGGAGCGGCTGCAGCCATCGGGGTCGGCGCCTTCGCGGCAACGCGCGCGGCAGCGCCCCCCGAAACCGAAGAGGAACCCGCCGGCACGACCAAGGCGGTAAGCGCCGACGACGTGCACGCGCTGAACGTTCCCGCAGACGCCGTTACGCCCTTGGCCGACTTCGAGGCGCTGGACACCTTCGAGGGCCGGGTGAACCTGGTAAGCGACCACGAGCTGCCCTACGGCACGCTGCTGTGGATGAACGACGACTCGGTTGCGGCCTGCCTGCTTCCCACCGAATCGGGTTCCCCCCTGGCCCAGATCGGCCTGCTTCACCTGGCAAGCGGCGCGGATACGACCGTGCTGGAGCGCGCCATCGGCACGGCCGAGCATTTCGAGATATACGATGTGCGCGCCACGTCCGAGGGCATGGTGTGGACGGAGGCCAACGTGATGAAAGGTGCCTGGCGCATATACACGGCGCGCCTTACGGGCGATGTGCTGGGAGAGCCACAGCTTGCCGAAGAGGGCGGCGACACCTACGACACGCCGACCATCGCTGCCGTGGGCGACCGCGCGTTCTGGCAAGTGCTGCCCAAGGCCCCCAATCCCGACGGGCTGACGTCGCGACTTATGTGCACGCAGCTCGGCAATGCCGGCGGCGAGCAGCTATTCGAGTCGTCGCGGCGCATGGGCACGCCCGTATATGCCGGCGAGGACAGCGTGACCATCGCGCCCCGCCTGGACATCCCCACCGTGTATTACCAGCTGACCAACATCGACGCAGCCACTGGCCGCGTGCGCGACCAGCTGACGCTACCCGCATCGATGTCTCCGTTGGAGGCAGGCTACGGCAAGACGGGATTCATGTTCTCGTTCCCCGACATCTACGACAACGACAGCGGCATCGCCAACCTGGGTACCTACACCCCTCTCTCCAAGCCCTCTGGCGGCTACGACGGCGCCAGATGGTTCAGCTTCGCGCGCACGCCAACCGCCGCTCCCGCCTGGTGCGACGATTTGCTCATCGTGAAATCCAGCTATTCCGTGTGCGGCGTGGACCTGCAAAACCGCCGCTACTTCGCCATCGACGTGGACAACGGCGCCGACACGTACGGCGAGTACCTGGCGTCCTCGGGCGTGCACGACACGTTCGTCACCTTCGCGAACATCGACCATACACCCGTCGACAGCGAAGCCACCCACGCTTGCCGCGTGAAGGTATGGCAGGTCGCACCCGAGGGCGCATACGCCGCAAGCGAAGACGATGCCGGCGAAGGCGAGGGCGATGCTGACGCAAGCGCGGAAACCCGTCTCGTCTAGCCAGGCATCGAGTCTTTTTTCGTCCACGGTTTTGCTTTTGCCGGCGGAAAGCCTTCCATTCGCCTTCAACGGCAATATACCGTGACGAACCGAGATGACATCTGTGAAGACATGCCGCCGTGCGTGTAATTTCGCGCCAACAGCGGCATGATGGTTCACGTCAGAGGGAAACGGGCCGGCAGGAAGCCGGCGACAACAGAAAGGAAGCATCATCATGAAGATCAGCGCACGCAACCAGATTAAAGGCACCGTCAAGACTGTCCGCGAAGGCGCCGTGAACGCGGTCGTCGTCATCTGCCGCGGCAACCACAACCCCATCAAGGCCGACATCACCATGGAATCGGTGAAGGATCTGGGCCTGGAAGAGGGCAAGGAGTGCTACGCCGTAATAAAGGCCACGAACGTGATGTTCGCCGCGCAGAAGATCGAGGGCATTTCCGCCCGCAACCAGATTGAGGGCAAGGTCGTCGCCGTGAAGGAAGGCGCCGTGAACGGCCACGTGACCATCGAAGACGCCGACGGCACGCGCATCAGCGGCTCCATCACCAACGAGGCCATCGAGAGCCTGGGCATCAAGGAAGGCGGCACTGCCGTGGCCATCATCAAGGCCACCGACGTGATGGTTGCCGTGGACTAGCCGGTCCGCACGGCTCCGCAATGGCAGCATTGCCGAGGTTGCTGCCCACGGCCCGGCAGGCGGCGGGGCGGGGAGAGGGGATTCGGG
>DMNP01000374.1 GCA_003452695.1 Eggerthellaceae bacterium | reverse complement strand
TAGCCTTCATCGTGATGTTCCTGTCGTTCGGCGCCCCCAACCAGCCGGGCTCCATACTCATCGGCATGCTGGTAGTCTTGACGTACCTGAATTCGGAGGCGGCCATATCGCTTGCGCTGTGCTTCGAGCTGTTTTGCGGCAGCCTCCAAAACATCTTGAACGTTATCAGCGGAGTGGTAACGGTTGCCAAAAACGAACGCAGGGAAAAGGGCATCCACTCCGCACAGACTCTCTGAAACGCCGAATTCGAATGAATACCGGTACCAGGCACCGGTATTCAGGTCCCAAGTTTCCTTTATATTTCAGTGAAGGAAATGGACTTTCCCCGCGAATATCGGTGCCAGGCACCGCCAGAATACCGGTGCCAGGCACCCGTATTCATCCGGCCGGCCCCATCCACCCGCAAGAGCGCCCTCGGGTCCGGCGAGGCGCGGGTTGCGGGTGGATCGGGCCCGGCCGCGAATGAATACGGGTGCCTGGCACCGGTATTCAATCTACGCTTAGAATGAATACGGGCGCCTGGTGCCGGTATTCCAGGTCCCAAGATGCTGATCGCGCAAACCTGGGCCTATGCATAGAAGGGGGATTCAAAATGCGGAAATGGGCTTTTCCCGCAAAACCCGGCTTCGCCAGCAGCAATCGGCGTTTCCTTTAAATTTCAGTGAAGAAGTAATGGATGTCGGTATCGAGGGCATCGGCAATGTCGAACATCATCTCCATGCTCGGAGCGGACTTGCCGTTTTCGACACGGGATAGATGCGAATGGTTGGCATGGCCGAGCATCCGCGACAAGGCAATCTGGGAAATGCCCGCTTCCTGCCTACGGCGCGCTATGGCCTGGCCAAGCCTTAGCAGTCTTTCGTCGTTCGCATCCATGCGGATAGCGTAACGCCGGCGCAAATTGACACTGTGCCTTATTAGGCACACGTAATATTTTCATTTGTACATCTATTTACTCTGTTTTTATTTCAAAGGCCCAGAGAATTCGTCTAGAGCAGGGGAAATGACATGCACGTTATTCTTCATGGGCTATCGCACCCTAAAGAGGCCATGCCGATACCCTTGGAATGCCAAACGCGATTACGCCCGCCGCCTCGGCCACCAAGACGCGTCCCGGTGCTTCTGGACGCGAAAGCTTTTGTTCATCGTCTAGCAGGCTGCCAAAAAACGTTCCGCTTGCCGTGTTTTGCCGCTAGGCGCGGTTGAGCACCACGGCCGAGCCTTGGTAGGCGGCGGCAAGTCGATGATAGTTATAGAACGCGCGGTTCAGATCGACCTGCGAGTCCTTGGAAACCGCAAGCGCCATGTAGTCGACAGGGGAAACCGTGAACGTGTAGGTTCCGCCCTGCCCGTCGGACACCGAGATTTCCCTCTGCGCTCCCAGGTCCTTGGCGGCGATGCCCTCGACCACGACCTTCGCCTTCCCGTTCTCGACACGGCACTCGGCCGGCTGGCCACCGTCGATTGCAACGCTATAGGCCGTGCCATCGGCCGCTGTGGATACGAACCTTACCACCAGCTGGGTCTTGGCCGTGGTCACAAGCGACAGGGTGACGCCGGTGATGCCCTCGCAGCTGCCGGACTTGGTCGCGGCGTAGGGCGGCATGGCGATGCCCGTGTTGTCGAAGTAGCCTGTTTCCCCGGCCTCTTTGTTCACGAGGTTGGCCGTGTCGTAGCCGAAAGTCTTCTGCGCATTGGCTCCGTAGTCAAGCGTGGCCTTGCAGAGATCCACGAGCTGTTTGCCGTGCTCGCCTTCGCTCGCTTCGATGATCGCATCGCAGTAGCTTTTCACGGAGTAGTAGCCGTCCTTGACCACCTTGCCACGGTGCTTCACTATCACATGCACCTTATCGCCCATTTCCTTGGCAGCGCAGCTTGCGATGACGAAGCAGTTGCTCTCGCGGGTCTTGGGCACCTCGGTCTTCCATTCTGCCGTCTGCTCTTCGCCTGGTCCGTAGGCCACCTCGAAGCTCAGCGGGTCGTCTACGATGTTCTTCACGTAGAAGTTGATGTCGATGCTGTCTGCGAGCGATAGCGAGTAGGTGAATTCGGCCCCTATGTCTTCGTAGATCGCCGTGGCGGTCGTGTCTCCTGTAATGTAGGGCGCCTCTTGCGGGCCGTACTGCTTACCGCCGATTTCCCATGCCGCAAATATCTTGCCCTCGGGCGGGGTGAAGGCGCTTTGCGGCAGCACGAAGGGCGTGCCGCTCGTGGCCGTCTGGGCCGGCATGGTGCCCGTGCCCTCGCCGGCCGCGAAGCGCACCGTGTGGGTGGGAATGGCGGGCGGCGTTATGCTGCTGTCCTGCTTCTTCGCCACCACGGCCACGATGTGGGCACCGCCCACCGGCATGGGGAAGCTGTACTCGTCGCCGCCGTAGATGAAGTTCCCGCTGGCGTCCTTCGGACCCCACGACACGTTTTGCCTGAGGCTGAAGTCGCCCGTTATCTGGTGGTTGCTCGAAGGAATGGATTCGGGATTCAGGTAGAGCCCCACCAGCTCGTAGCCTGCCGGCAGCGGGCTTACCGTGGGCTCGCCCGCCTGAGCGTCGAACATCACGCCCACCTGCTTGCCTATCGTCGCGCTGTCGATTTGCGGCAAGTCGATATAGGTACCGCTGCCCTCGTCGTAGTCGTACGGGTTGAAAAACTGCGCATTGCTGCGCTCGTACACATACATGCGCCCGCCGTCATATCCGATTATCTCCCAGGTGAGCGGCTGCGGCACCGTCCGCGACACGAAGCTCGCCACAACTTTGGCATCTGAATTGGGCATGGTGAAGCTGTAGACAAAGCCGAACATCTCGTCAGTGAACACGTCGGTGTCGATTGGCTGCCCGGGCCCGGGAAGCGATATGCCCGGCGCGTTCATGGCGAGGCTCGCAAGCGCTTCGTTCGTCCCCGGCGAGATGAGCGCGTACAGCTTGTCGCCCGCCTCCGCACGCGTGACCTTGTTGTCGTCTGTGAACGATGTCAGGGACTTGTAGATGGTCACGCTGCCCGTGCCGCCCGTCACCTGCGTGTTAATGGCATACCCGTAGGTCTCGAACGCGGCGGTTACGGTGACATCCTCGTCGGGCATGTAGAACTCGTAGGGGTTCGCGCTGCCGTCCACAGGATTGGTGCCGGTGGCCGCGCCCGTATAGGTGAGGCTCGTGAGCTTCTTGTCGGCATCTGGGTAGGCGTACACGCGCACCGACGCGCCGCTGCGGTACGGCGCCACGTTCATGCCGTTCCAGCGCGCGTCCACGGTGCCGCCCTCGCCGCCAGCCACCTGCGTGGTTATGTAGCGCCACGGGCCGGTGTAGGAGGTGCCGTCCACCGTCACCTTGCCGAACCAGCCGCGCTCGGGGTTGGTGTTCGGCACAACGTCGATTTTCGCGTTGTTCTGGATGACGAGCTCGCCAACATCGAGGCGCGATTTGGAGTTGCCGGGGGAACCATCTCCCAAGATGAGATCCCGGGCGGTGACGAGCTTTGCGATCTGACCCTTAGAAATCGTCATGCGCGACCCTCCGTTATCGATGGCCATGGTTCCCTCAACGTTAGCCGATGCGAACTCGATGTCACCCGACACGTTAAGGTCGAAACACCGCACACCGCTAAGCACTTTGCCCTTGCCGGAGCAGTTAAACGACGGGAGGCCACTACCGTTGTCGTCGACGTCCAGCGTACCCACATCCGCACTTGCGTAGCTGCTGTCAAATACGATGCTGGTCGTACTGGCGGCAGGTACCCGCACCTTGCTGACGTGGGTGTTCACGACGAGCGTCGTTTCGGACTCCATCATCACGGCCCCTTGAAAACCTTCTGCGCTCGGCTTGAAAGCCGGGTCTACGTGATAGTAGTCGTAGATGCGGTACGCCGCCGCTGTCTCGAGCACTATCTTGTGCGATTCCTCGTCAAACCGCACCGACCCGCCAGCACTGCACGCGACGCCGAACGTCCCTTCGCGGAAGGTGAAATGCGGGTCGCTCCGGGAGGGCTGGGGCGCCTCGGCGCCGCTTACCGGAGATGCGCCGCCCACGTCGTCTGCAGCGCCGAGCGCCCCCGCGCCCAGCATGGTGCGCGAGCCGCCCTGCGCAACCTGTGGCTCCTGTCCGTCGTCGGCCAATGCCACATTCGCGCCCGCGCCCGCACCTGCGAAAAGCATCGCCAGCGCCAGGATGCAGCCGAGCAGGATGCCGAACAGGCTGCGGCGAGCGTTGCCCTGTGCTTTCTGGATGGTGCTTCTCGTCGTCTTCATCTTCTTCTCCTGCCTCTTCGCGTTACATCCCCTGCTTGAAAAGATGCGTGTCGGTAGCTTTTCCAGTGGGACGGTTACCCCGGGGAGGCATCCCCGGTGAACCAGACACTGACCAGGTAAGTGTCTGGTCGCCTACCCCCGGGTAACCGTCCTGCTTCCCGGCTCATTCCCCGCGCGGCGGTGCGTCCTGCGGCGAGACCCGAGCGGGTTGTGCTTCCGCCTCGTCGGCACCGTCTTCGTCCTCGGGTTTCTTGCGGCGGCACCTGCAGCTGCATATCCCGAAGTCGGGGAAATCGTCGGGGTAGTACCTGCAGGTCATGCAGGCCCCGTCGTCCAAAAAGCCCTCGGCGCCCCGGTAGAATTCGCAGCCCTCGTTCACGGCGCAGGCGATGCGCCAGCCGGCCTCGTCGTAGAGCTCTTCTTCTACCAGATTGGGGAACAGCGGAATCAGATCCGCCACGCGCGTGCTCTCGCCAGCGTAGCCGTAGCGAACGACCAATTCGTGCCCGCCCACGTTGCACACGGCATACAGGTCGCCCGGCGCGCGTCCGGCAAGCGCCGCCGGCATTGCCTGGGGCTCGAGCACATTCGCCTGTATGTTCGCGTACTTTGTCAAAAGACACCCTTCTCCGATGATGGCCACAGCATACCGAACACCCCGCCCGCTGTGACCTATCCCAAGGGGTAGTCTTTGAGGCGGACAACGGGGACGGAGGGTGTTGTCTTACCCGAAGCGGACACCCTCCGTCCCCGTTGTCTTAGTTGATTGCGACCATGCCGTTTGATATTATTATTCCGCAAATACGCAAAAAGTCATGCCAAGAGGAATAATATGGATCTATCGGTTGCCGAAGTTGCGCGAAAATGGGGGCTCTCGGAAAGGCGCGTGCGGTATCTGTGCGCGCAAGGCCGCATCCCCGGGGCGCGCCTTGGCGGACGGGCTTGGCTGATTCCGGCAGAGGCGGTCAAGCCGTTCGATGCGCGGCGCTCCGACCATCCCGATCCCGTCGACCAAGTGCACAAGAAGAAATTGCGTCTTGACACGCTGAGGCCTTTCACGGAGGGGGAGCTGGAGCGTCTCATGAGCGAGTTCGTGGTGGAGTTCACCTATAACTCCAACGCCATCGAGGGCAACACGCTGACGCTGCGCGAGACCGAGCTCGTGCTCCAGGGCATCACCGTGGACAAGCGCCCGCTCAAGGACCATTTGGAGGCGGTGGGCAACCGCGACGCCTTCGAATACGTATGCGATCTGGTATCCGCAAAAGAGCCGCTCACGCAACGCGTTGTGCGCGAGATACACCAACTCGTCCTTGCTGACAAACCGCGCGACCGAGGTGTCTACCGCAGCATCCCGGTGCGGATTGCCGGGGCGCTCCATACGCCCGTCGAGCCTGCGCTCATCGAGACGAGCATGGGCGAGCTTTTGGAGTGGTACGCATCCGACGATTCCGAGATCGTCTCCAAGCTCGCGCGCTTCCATGTGTTGTTCGAGGCGATTCACCCATTCATAGACGGCAACGGGCGATGCGGCCGCTTGCTCGTAAACCTCGAGCTCATGAAAGCCGGTTACCCTCCGATCGATATCAAGTATGCCGACCGCGCCGCATATCTCGCCGCGTTCGACGGCTACCATTCGGGTGACGATCCGCGCGCGATGGAGCTTCTCTTTGCACGGTATCTCGACGAGCGCCTTACGCGCTACCTCGAATTGCTCGGCGAATCTTAATCGGCCTGCTCCTGTAATACCAACAAAGCCCTTTAAGCGGGTTTTGGCATGTCCGTGCTCCCCGGCGATGAGGCGCCGCGCGCGACCGCAGCCGCAAATGCGCTACGCGAGCCAGGCGGCGCTTATCTCGTAGCGTTCGAGGGCCGCTTGGATTTCGGCGATGTTGGCCGTCGCGTGGATGCCCAGCTTGCACACCGCGTTCTTCTTGTGGAACTTCACGGTGACGGGTTCTATGAACAGCTCCTCGGCCACCTCGGTGCCCTTCTTGCCCTGTGCGAGCAGCTGCATGACGGCGAGCTCCTGGCTCGTGAGCTTCTGATGCCCGCGCAGTTCCTTTTCTTCTTCGTGCGAAGCCTGCACGCGGTCGATGAAGCCTTCCGCCAGCTCCTTGCAGCGCAGACCGCCGCGCGCATCCAGGTTTTCGGCCATGCGCACGAGCCGTCCTTCGAAGGCCGAGTCGAATTGCGAGACAATCTGCCAGAACCCGTCGGGTTGCACCAAGTGCAGGGCGCGTTGCAGGTAGGCGTCAGCCTCGTCGGGAAATCCGAGCGCTTCGCAGTTCAGCGCACGGTACAGCGCGAAATAGGCGTCGCCGATAAGGTAGCCGCGCACGCCCAGGACCTGCTCGGCCGCATCCACGATGTTCAGGCTTTCCAGGTAGTTGCCGCGGTAATTCGCATATTGAGCCGCTGCAGTAACGGCGGCGTAGAGGTTTTCCGGGTACACCCCACCTTCGTTGAACAGCAGGCTGTTCCCCGCGCGCGCCACGCCGAAGTCCGCTGCCCGTACCCAAAGGGGCACATCCGACATTACCCCGAGGGACATCTCGTGCATGGCCAGGTTTATGGAGGCGGCTTGCGCTATGCGCAGCTCGCTTGCCGCAAGCTCCTTCATGAACGTTGCCGCCTCGTCGATGCGGTAACGCGGCATGCCGTATCGCGCCAGGTTGCAGATAAGGTACGCCGCGCCCAGCTTCTGGGCGGGAGCGGCTGGCTGGGCGGGTTCGGTTTGCTGGGCGGCCGCTGCTTGCCCGAGCGGCGGATCCGGACTGGCAGCTGCGGCAAGCGCGTCACCCATCGCCGCCCGCACCTCGCTTTCCGAAATCCGCTCGAACAGGTCGAGCGCCCTGTCTTGCGCTTCCTGGAAACGGCCGCGGTAAAAGTCGAGCCAGGCCGCGTACAGCACTCGGGCACGGCTTGCGGCCGCAGGGTCGCCGCCTGGCCTCGTGGCAGAAAGCAACTCCAGGGTCTCGTCCGCCGACCCGGCAATCATATGCGTCTCCGACAAGGGGTTCTCGCCGAGGAAAGCCGTTGCGGGAAGCGTGGCGAAGCGCGATGGGACATCGCGTTCGCACGCGGGGAAAAGAATGTCTCTGCGCATTTTAACGAGCTTCGCCATGTTCCACGCCCAAGTTTCGCAGGAGGGTTGCAACGCACACGCCAGCCCCGTACAAGCCTCCCCACACCACTTTGAAGATTATAAACTGCGCGGGGGAAACGGCGTGGGCTCCGGCAAGGAAAAAGCCGGCGCCGAACGCAAGTGCAAGAACGGGCAGGCACATTCCGAACAGGCAGCACCCCAGGGGAAAGGCCGCTTGCGGAAGGGCGGCCAAGACGCGCGTGCCGGCAGCGCTCAGGCCGACGCGCATGCCCTGCGCGCGATAGCGCCTCTCCGACGCGCACGAAAAGAACGCCGTGCACACGCTCACTAGAAAGCAGGTTATGGTGGTGTCGATGAACAGGTTCCAGAAACCGGCGGGAACGACAGGCGCATCACCGAACAGCAACCACGCGCACAACCCGTTGAGAAAGCCGGAAACGGCGAAGTTGATCGCCGCCTCGATTCCAAACGTTATGCGTGTCTTTCGCTGCATGATGCCCATAATAGCGGTATTTTCAGCTTCCGGTGGCCGACGTGCGAAGCACAGGCCCACCGTTACCGCCCCTGGCCGGGCCGTGGGCAGTAGCGAACCAGCTCGGTCAGCGGTTCCAAAATGGCAACGGCTATATCCGTTTACCGTGGGTTCATTTATCATGGTAATCATAACGGCACCGCGCAGAGGCGCAGCCAAACGAGCCTAAGGAGGCTGATAGCTATGTCGAGCATCGGAGATGGATTCAAGAACGTCATCATGATGGGCATTGGCGTGATGTCCTATACGGCCGATAAGGGCAAGGAGATAATCGACCAGCTGGTCGAGCGGGGCGAGCTGTCCTTCGAGCAGGGGCTCGAGCTGAACGAAGAGCTGAAGCGCAAGGCAGACGAAACGGCGACATCGCTGCGCGAAGGCACCCTCGAAGCCTGCATGAAGGCCATGAAGCCCGAGGAACGCGAGGCATTTGCCGCCAAGGCCGCCGAGTTCGCCAAGGCGCAAAACGAAGCCGATGCCACAAAAGCCCAGGAAGAGACCGTCGAGGCCGAGGTAATCGAAGAAGAGGTCGTCGTCGAAGCAGAGGAAGCGGCCGAAGAAGCAGCAGACGCCGTGGAAGAAGCGGCAACCGAAGCAGCCGACCAGGCAGCTGAAGCAGCTGGCGATGCCGACGAGGCAACCAAAGCCTAGGCACGCTGCATACCCCAATAGAACATGCCCGGCAACACCCTGTTCAGGCACTTCTTCAGCGAGGGTGCAGAACTCGATCCTGAAGATCGCTTCAATCTCAGCCGCAAAGCGCGGTCTAGGCGGCTGCGCGAAATCTACCGGATCTTGGCCAAGCATCGCTTCCTGCGTGGATTCACTCCCGAAGAATTCCGCAAGGTGCTGGAAGACCTGGGTCCGAGCTTCGTGAAAATCGGGCAGACGCTTTCAACGCGCTCCGAAATCCTGCCGCAAGCGTATTGCGACGAGCTGGCCAAACTGCAAACCGAATGCGACCCTCTGCCGTTCGACCAGGTGAAAAAAGCCCTTATCGGCATCTACGGCAACGACCTGGAATCGGTGTTTTCCGAAATAGACCCACATCCGCTGGGCAGCGCGTCGCTCGCGCAGGTGCACAAGGCCCAACTGGCGAGCGGCGAAGTCGTGGCCGTGAAGGTGCAGCGACCCGGCGTGAAGGAAACGATGGCGCAGGATATCGACATCATGCGCATCATGGCGCGCCGGGCGAAGCGCTTCATGAAGGACTCGCAGATGGTCGATTTCGTCGAGGTGGTCGACGAAATGTGGTGGACTTTCCTGCGCGAAACCGATTTCGCCTGCGAAGCCGAGAACCTTCGGGTGTTTCGCAAGCTTAACGAGAACGTGGCCTTCATAGACTGCCCGCAGGTCTACCCCGAATTATGCAGCGAGTACTGCCTGGTCATGGAATA